>JBBSIY010000268.1:0-5279 GCA_038257785.1 Lysobacterales bacterium | reverse complement strand
TGGAGGCACCGTCGCCATGCCAATGCAAGAGATGTTCTGGGGTGCCTACTGGGGCAATCTGGTGGACCGCTTCGGGATTCACTGGATGATCAATTGCGAGTCGAACCGCTGAGCAGCAGCTCATAGCGAAATGAGGAGTGGTGGATGAAATATCTTTGCTTGGTTTATGGCGATGAGCACAAGCTCGCCGATGTCGATGATCACCACTGCCTTGCGTTTGATGAAGGCATTCGGGCCAGCGGCCACTGCCTCGCGTCTGAGGCGCTGCAGCCGGCCGCCACCGCGACCACGCTGCGCGTGCGCAACGGCAAGCTGTCGATATCCGATGGTCCATTTGCCGAAACCAAAGAAGCCCTTGCCGGCTTTTATTTGATCGAAGCGCGCGATCTCAACGAAGCAATTCAAATCGCCTCGAAGATTCCGCCGATATCGGTCGGCTGTATCGAGGTGAGGCCTCTGCGGCCAATACGCGAGCAGCCTAATGCGGCAAAGGCTGCGATACCTTGATCGCTTCCGCTGGCCCGACCCGCGTAGGTCGGGCCAGCGAATTTATTGCATAGGAGCTGATAGCGCTTGCCTCGTGCTCGCGCTCAGAGCGTCGTCACATCAAAGCCAGCTTCGTCGGCCGCAGCAATCCAACGGCACGCAGCGTTGCCGCGAGCGATTCTACTTGCGGCACTGGATTGCCACAGCGCCTTCGGCACTGAGCAATGACGGCGTGATGGCGTGAGCGCTCAAAGGGTCGCCTAAAGTTCCGACGTGAACAGCAGTCTCGCCATGAGCATGCGCAGGCGGTCAGTTCTTGGCGACGCCTACCGTGTTCGGCGAAACAGAAATCTCACTCGACACCATTGGCAAATACCGCGTCACCTGCCGGTGTGCCGACGAACGCGGCGAGCGCGACCGGTGACAGCGAGTTCACGATGCCGCACACCTGCCTAGGCTGGCCTTGTGTGTCGATATGCTGCGAGGTGCGATCAACCCAGACGCCGTTTTCGCCATGCAGCAGGCGCAGCTGCAGGAAGACGCCCGTAGCAACGCCCCCTGGCACGACGAGGCACACCCTGATCGGCGGCACGAAGGTCGCTGTGGTGGTGATGTCGAACGCCGGGCATTCATTGCAGAGGGTGAAGCCGGTTGGCAGTGTGTTGGCGTCTGGCTCGATGGTGGTGAACGTCGTCACGCCGGCACCGCACACGCCGGCGTACTCGACGCTTGCGCCACCTGTTTGCACGACCACAGCGGCACCGGTCGGCGTAGCGGCATCGAAGCTGGAATCGCAGGCGTCGCCTATGCCGTCGCCATCGAGATCAGGCTGTGGTGCTAGCGTCGGGTTGGACAGAAAGCCACTGGGCTGGGTGGTGATTCGGCGCAGCCCGCTGCCGTCGCGATTGATCGCGTAGAGATCCGGCGTGCCGTTGTAGTTGGCTGAGAACACGATCTGCGCTCCATCGATGGAGAACGTCAGCTCGGTCTCCTTGAACGTCGTGCTGGTGATGCGGCGCCGACCAGTGCCGTCGGCTTTCATCGTATAGATCTCGCCGTTCTGGGCGCTGCCATCTCGCCACGAGATGAACACCATCGAGCTGCCATCGCGACTGTAGGCCGGCTGCAGGTCGTCACCGGCCGTGGTGGTCAGGCGGCGTTCGTCGGAGCCATCGGTCACGATGCTGTAGATGTCGACATTGAAGTTGTTCAGGGGCCCGCGGCGGGAATCGAATGCGATACGCGTGCCGTCCGGGCTGTATACGGGATTCAAATTCTCGTCGAGGAAGCCGCTGCCACTGTCGCGTAGACGCAGTGGGTCGCTGCCGTCGGCGTCCATCGACCAGATCGTGCCCTGCGGCGTCGACGGCCGGTTGCCGATGAACACGATCCGCGCGCCGTTCGGGCTAAAGGCCGGCTGGATGTCCGCGCCTGGCGCGTTGGTCAGCCGGGTCACGCCGCTACCGGCGGCGTTCATCACGTGGATCTCGTAGTTGCTGTCGCTGCGGTTGGAGGCGAACACGATGCGCCGGCCGGCGGTGCCGAAGCGCGGGTCATTGTCTCCGATGGAGACGCTGTTGTTGGTCAGCCGCACAAAGTTCGTGCCGTTGTAATCCACTTTCCAGACATCGACGGTAGCCCGCGCGTGCGCTACCGGATAGCCGTTGGCAACCGCCGGGCGGAGTCCGCACCATCAATCACCCCATCGGCGTCGACATCGGGGCGTCCGAAGGTGCGAAATGGAATGGTCTCGGCAGAGTTGTCGTAGCTGACGGTATTGCCACCATCAAGATCGACAACCCGCGTGAGATAGCGACATTCGCTACCAGAGATGGGAATGGAAATTTCATAGGCAACGCTGCTGCCGTCTGGGCTGAAGCGTGCGTTCTGGGGCGAACGGCCCTCAGCGTCGCCATCGAGCAGCATGATCTCGCCAGTGCCGTCGGTGCCGATGACAAACAGTGACGCGCCATTCAAGAAATTCGCCGGATCCGGATCGTTGATGAACAACACCAGGTCGCCATCCGCGTCGATCTCAATGTTGCTCCTCGCGCCGACGATGTTGGTTAGACGCAGGCCCCATCGCCGTCGCCATTTATTCGATAAAGATCGTTGAAACGCGGGCCCTCGGTCGCGGCGCGACCAGACGCGAAGACGATACGGCCATCGGGCAGGTACCGCGGCTTGTCGTTGAACCTGCCATCCGTATCGACGTCTGTTAGCGCCACCACCGTTGCACCGTCGAGTGTGGAGCGGTGGACCTGACGTGAGCCGAACGCGGCAACTTGTGAGGTAAAGATCACGAACTCACGGTCCGGACTAAAACGAGGGTCCCTTTGCTTGTTGCCGGTGGGATCGTCACTGACTATCGCTGCGGTGGTCAGCAGGCGCTGATTGCTGCCATCGACATCCATCAGCCCAATTTTTTCGTCGAAATCGGTTGGCCCGCAGTTGCGGCGGAACACGATGTGCGCGGCGTCGGGACTGATGGAGAGTTGGTCGTTGCTGCAGCCGTTGGCCGAGAGATTGGTGAGCCCGCTGCCATCGAGGTTGATCGCAAAAATATTCAGATCAAACGTTGACGACTGGGAGCTCTGAAAAATAGAGCTTCTTCGAATCGCCATCGAAGGTCAGCCCCTGTAGAAAATTGCCGCTTGATGGGCCAAAGGTTGTCAGCTCTGTGCGCTGGCTGCCATCCAGGTTTTGCGTCCACAAGCGATAGGATTGTGGCGCATTCAAAAGATACTCACCCCACGCCACACGCCCGCAGTTAAAGCCGACCGAGCAATCGCCTTGCGCGGACGCATGACCGCCAAGAAGGGCCAGAGTCAGCGCTACCGCAGCACGTATCTGCAATTTCGCTGGTGACACTGAAATGGACATGGGGTGGCTCTGACTGTGCATCCGCAGACGCGGACCTCAAAATCTAGTAACGGCGAAACTTGGCCCGAGGGGCCAGTGATTCAAATTCAACGGTCGACCTCATCGCGTGGCCCTTGCCTCCGGCAATTTGCGTTACGAACATCAATGCCAACTCTCATCTTACCCATTGCACCGTCGCGGCCCGTGATCCATGCCATCACGTCGTCTAGACTGACGCTTGCTGCGTCGGACGGAGACCGCGATGGGCGATGTGACCGAGTTGATCGTGTTGGCTCGCGACGGCGATGCGTCGGCGTCCGACCGCTTGTTTGCACAGGTGTATCGGGATTTGCATCGGCTGGCGGCGCGCCAGCTGGGCCGTGGCAAGCAGGACATGGGCACAACGTCGCTGGTGCACGAGGCGTATTTCCGGCTCGCCAAACCGGATGCGCTGGCGATGAATGATCGGGCGCACTTTTTTGCGGTTGCTGCGCGGGCCATGCGTCAGCTGGTGATTGATCGCGCGCGCGCCAAACAGGCGGGCAAGCGCGGCAGCGGCAAAGCGGTGTCACTCGACGACGCGCATCTTGGTGCGCTGGCCGTTGAAGACGATGCCGATGTGTTCGCCCTCGCACAGGCAATGGAGCATCTCAGCGAGCTAGACCCGGCGCTCGCGCGCTTGGTTGATTTGCGCTTTTTTGCCGGTTTAGAGCTGACCGAGATCGCCGAGCTCACTCAGCGCAGCGAACGTTCGCTGAAACGCGACTGGCGCAAGGCGCGCGCCTTTTTGCACGCGCAAATGGGCGATTCCGTGAGTCACACACTGTTGGAGGACACCCCCCCGTGAGACCAGCCGATCCGAGTGTGCTAGCGCGTGCCATGGCGCTTTTTGACGAGCTGATCGAGCTGCCAAAAGCAGAACGGCAGACGCGATTGGATTCGCTCCTTGGGAAGGATCCGGCACTCGCTGATGCCGTGGTCAAGCTCTTGGCCGCCGATGAAGAGGCCAGCGGCGTGCTCGATCACGGCGTAGACGGCATCGCGCACACGCTGCTAACCGAGCTGGGCGAGCCGACGTCCACGCAGCAGCCGGCGCTTGCGGCCGGCATGCAAATCGCCAGCTTCACACTGATCCGACAGTTGGGCCTAGGCGGCATGGGTGAGGTCTGGCTGGCGCAGCGCCGCGATGGCAGCTTTGTCCAGGACGTGGCGCTGAAGCTGCTCAAACGCGGCATGGATAGTGACGAGATTGCGCGGCGCTTTGTGCGCGAGCGACGAATTCTGGCTGAGCTCA
This sequence comes from Lysobacterales bacterium, assembly GCA_038257785.1. Lineage (GTDB taxonomy): Bacteria > Pseudomonadota > Gammaproteobacteria > Xanthomonadales > Xanthomonadaceae > JANNWF01. The sequence continues at coordinate 637 of JBBSIY010000268.1, read as the reverse complement.
ATCATCCGCATATCGCCGGCTTCATCGACGGGGGCGTGCATGCCGATGGCCGTTTGTTCTACGCCATGGAGTTTGTCGATGGCGTGCCGTTAACCAGCTACGCGCGGGAGCACGCACTGGACGTGCGTGCGCGGGTGCAGATGCTGGTGATGGTGAGCGAGGCGGTTGCCCACGCGCAAGCGCATTTGGTGGTGCATCGCGATCTGAAGCCATCCAACATTTTGATTGACGGCAACGGCCAGCCGCGCGTGCTCGATTTCGGCATCGCCAAGCTGGTGGGCGAATCAGTGGCGGATACCGCGCTGACGTCGGCCGGCATGCGCCTACTGTCGCCCGCCTACGCAGCGCCAGAGCAGATTTTGGACGAGCCGATCAGCACCGCGACCGACGTCTATGCACTCGGCATCATGGCCTACGAACTGCTGGCTGGCGAGTTGCCGCATCAGCGCTCCGCCAACGTCGCGACGCTGGCAGAGCAGGTGCGCGACGAGCAGTTTTCGACGCCCAGCAACCTGCTAAAGCGAGACGCGCAGAGAACCAACGGCACCACGGGCATCGTCACCGCAAGGGCGCAGCGCGAAGTGGTTGGCGATCTCGATGTGATTGTCATGACCGCCCTGCAGCGCGATCCGGCGCG
>JBBSIY010000267.1:0-5367 GCA_038257785.1 Lysobacterales bacterium | reverse complement strand
TGCAATTGCTTGGCTGCGTGCTGCTGATGGCGATTTACTCGCTGCGGCTGACCGCATTGTTCTTGGTCGTGGCACCGCTGTATGCCGGCCTGATGTGGTTTTCGCGGCGTGTCCTGCGGCCACTGTATGCCGATCTGGAAACCGCGCATGGCCGCTATGCTTCGCAGCAGATCGATGCCATCAAGGGCATCGAAGCGGTCAAGGCAGCGGGTGCCGAGCTCAAGTTTCGCGACGAGATGCTGGCGCAGTTTCTGGCGGTGTCGCAGCAGCAGTTCCGCGGCAATTTCACCGTGATGAGCTACCAGAGCGCGCTGCAGGCGGTTGGCTTTTTGTCCACGCTGCTGTTTCTGTGGGCGGGCGCGCACGCGGTGATCGCAGGCGAGTTCAGCGTCGGCGCTTTTGTGGCCTTCAGCAGCATCATGGCGATGGCCTCGGCGGCGATCGTGCGCGCGCTCGGCGTCTGGGACGATGCGCAGTACGTCGGCGTGCTGCTAAATCGCTTGAACGATGTGATTGAGCCCGAGCCCGAGCAAGGTCACGACCGTTCGCGCTTGCAGCCGGTCAAATCCCTTGAGGGGCATATCGAATTGCGCAAGGTCGGACTGCGCTTCGGTGGCCCAGAATCGCCGGAGATTCTGGCCGATATCTCACTGACGATACCGGCCGGCAAGACCTGGGCGCTGGTCGGCCGCAGCGGCTGCGGCAAGACCACCCTGGTGAAGCTGATGAGCGGCCTGCTGCAGCCCACAAGCGGCGAGATTCTGTTCGATCGTATCGACAGCCGCACGCTGAACCATCGCGATCTGCGTCGACAGATCGGCTTCGTGCTGCAAGAAAACCACGTCTTCGACAACACCATCCTGCACAACATTGCCTTCGGCGACGTCGAGCCGAATTTCGAGCGCGCGCTGTGGGCGGCGCAAATGGCCAACGCGCATGATTTCATCCAGCGCTTGCCGCTCGGCTATGAGACCCGAATCGGCGAGACGGGCCTCGCCATTTCCGGCGGTCAGCGCCAGCGCATCGCGATCGCGCGGGCGATTTATCACGACCCGCCGATTCTGATTTTCGACGAAGCCACCAGCGCGCTCGACAGCGAGAGCGAGCGCGCTATTCAGAGCAATCTAGGCCGCCTCACCAAGGGCCGCACGTGTCTGATCATTGCGCATCGTCTCAGCACCATTCGCGAGGCTGACCAGATAGTCGTGATGGATGCCGGACGAATTGTGGAGACCGGCAGCCATGATCAACTGATGGCGAGTCGCGGCATGTACTTCTATTTGTCCAGTCAGCAACTGGGACCGACTCAATGAGCGCGCAACGTCCGACGTCAGCACACGAACTTGATCGCCCCTCAGGGCTGCTGCTAAGCGACGCGCCGGCGCGCGCGGCGCGCTACACCGGCGGGCTGTTGCTGGCCCTCGCAGCCGCCGCCCTTGCGTTCGCCTGCCTGTTCCCGATTCCCGAGACCGTGGTGGCACCTTTCGTCGTGGTGCCTATCGAAGGTGGCGCGCCGATACAGACGCCGGTGGCCGGCGAACTGGTCAGCGTTGAGGTGCGCGAAGGGCAGTCGGTTAAGGCCGGCGCGACGCTGTTTCGCGTCAAGAGCGACGTATCCCGCAGTGCCGATTCGCTTGTGCGACAGCTGCTCGAAGACCAGCGCGCCTTGACTGAACGCACGCGCCGACTTGACCAAGCGCTCAGCGATGCAGCGGCAATCAAGGATCGTGAGATCGCCCTGACACAGCGCGAGCTTGAGTTTCGCCGAACCTATTTCGCCTCGACGCGCGACATACTCGATCGCAAGGAAAAAGCGGCGGCGGATGGCCTACTGCCGCGCATCTCCCTCCTCTCTGATCGCCTGCTGGTGGCAGCCGCCGAGAACGAACGCATTGCCAGCGAAAAGCAGCTGCAACAGCTGGCGCTGGATAAGTCCGAGCGCATCGCGGCGCGCTCGCGCGAACACAACGAGGAAGCCGCCGAAGCTGAAAAACTGACGCTCAGGATTGCCGCCGCGCGCGAGCAGCTTGCGGGTGCAGACGGCGACACGCGTTCGCTGTTGGCACCCTACGACGCAGTGGTATTGAGCGTGGCTCAGACTGGCGCCGGCGCGGTGGTCGATGTCGGTGCCGAGCTTTGTCAGCTGGCACGCCTCGATGCCGCTGGGCAGCCGCGACTGACGCTCGCCGAATCAGCATTGCCGCGCCTGCACAGTGGGCAGTCGGTACGCTTATTCCTGTCGGCCTATCCGTATCAGCGCTACGGCACGCAGGCGGCGCAACTCGACTGGGTGAGTCCGAGTGGTTTGATCGAGCAACAGCACACCCAGTTCTTCGCCTTGGCCAGCCTCACTTCGCCCGCCAACACGGCCTTGCCGCTGCGCATCGGCATGCGCGGCGAAGCGCGCATTTTGGTCGGCCGACGTACGTTGATTGATTACGCCATCGAGCCAGTGAGAGCGCTGCGCGAGCGGGCGTTTGTCGACTATTGATTCGTCACGAATTATCCGTTCGGACTGAGCTTGTCGAAGCCCCGCCCTTCGACACTCTCAGGGCGAACGCTTACTTGTTTAAATGTTCCAGATCAAAAAGCAAACGGCCGCGAACGCCATGAGGGCGTTCGCGGCCAATATCCTTACTCGTTCGAGAGATAGCGCTGTCGGCTAGCCACCGCCACGCCGAGGCTGGGCCGAGGGATCGCCTTTGACATCCCCAAGGTGCAGGTAAATTGGCCCGCCTTTAACGGCTTCACCCTCGGCGTTTCCCAACGGCAAGTCCGCGACTTTGATCGTGGCGGCGTCGTCTTTGCTGGCTTCGTTTTTTTCGTGTTCGTGGATCATCTTGACTCTCCTTCTACAGGTAGGCTGCGGTCAGGATGACCGCAGCGGTAAAGGTCCAGGGGCGTTGCGTGCTACGTCGTGAAGTGCCGCCACCCCAGACCGCATGGCGTTTAGCGGCTTTCAATAAGGCATACGGGAAACGGAGTAGGCAGGGATCAGCCTGTTTCGCACATTGGCGAAAAAAGATCGCGAAGCCGCCAATCAAGCCGCCACAGGGGCATCTGATGTTGCGCAGCCCACCTTCAGCTGCGCGCGTTCAACGAGCAGGCCTCAGCTTCGCCGCGCTTCGAGCGGCAGAAACTCGTACGTGTCCAGCCAACTGCGTTGTCGCGACACTCGGTTAGCGGCGTCATTGCGATTCGCGTCGCGTCGCGTTAGCAGCGGCAGTGAGCCGTCAAACGCAACCGGCGTCAGAGGTCCTCAATCCCTTCTCTGAACACGCCGTCGATATCGAGTCGAACAATGGCGGCCTTGTTGACCGATTAATTTGTCGCGCGAGGAACCTAAACAGCACGACATGCTTGCCGTCGGTATCGATGGCGCTGGTTCGCCGCCACAGTGGCGTCTTCTCAGGCCAATGAGCGGGTTATCCACAATTCGCCACTGCTTCCGTAAAGTGCACGCTGACGCCAAAGCTAGAAGGAAACCGCCTTGCTGAAGACATTCAAGTCCTCCGTAGGTCCTGACGTGATGATGTTTGGCGAGGTCGCTGACCAGCTGTTGGAGATCATGGGAAAGCCCAAGGGCGCTCAGGGCATCGTCACCATCGAAGAGATGAGCGACGTAATTTCGCGACTCAAACAGGCCGTCGATGGCAGCCGGCGCGATGCGGAAGCGGGCGCAGTCAGAGATCGCCCAAGCGATAGCGAATCCGATTCGGAAGGTGATCGACAGCCTTCGATCAGTTTGGCCCAACGCGCGAAACCCCTGATCGAACTACTGCAGCGATCACAACAGGCGAACAAGCCGGTGGTCTGGGGGGTGTAGACCCCGAAGGCCCCTTCTTCCGGGAAGTTCACTCGGACCCCAGATCTCTTTGAAGCCCGCGGTCGGCGCGAAGCCTGATAGAGTCTGACAGCGCTGTCTTCATCGCGAACTCGGGAGCCTTATCCGTGGATGTTCCTTCCAACACCCGTCGTCGCCAACTGCTCGGCGCGTTGGGAACCAGCCCGCTGTGGCTGTCCGGTGCCGCCCACGCGGTGCCGCCTGCGGTCGGTCAACCGTTCGTCGGTACCCCGGCGCTGCCGGAGATTCCCGCCAAACGCCTCGGCTGGGCCGTGGTCGGTCTCGGCACCTTCGCGCTGGGTCAGGTCATACCGGGATTTCTCGATGCGCGCGCCTCCCGGATCACCGCGCTGGTCTCGGGCAATCCAGACAAACTGAAGACCGTCGGTGAGCGCTATGCGGTCGCTGCTCGATACGACTACAGCGAGTTCGATCGGCTCGCCGACGATGACCGTGTCGATTGCGTCTATATCGCGTTGCCCGTCGGCTTGCACGCTGAGTACACCATCCGGGCGTTGCAGGCCGGCAAACACGTACTCTGCGAGAAGCCGATGGCTTCGAGCTCAGCCGAGTGCGAAGCGATGATCGCCGCGGCGCGCAAGGCCGAACGCCAGCTCGGCGTCGCCTACCGGATCCATTTCGAGCCCACCAATGTCGAGGCGGTCAAGCGCTTTCGTGCCGGCGAGATCGGCGACCTGCGTTACCTGTCCACCGAGGCGGGTTTTTCCGCCAACCCGGACTACCCACCCCACGCCTGGCGCCTGACCCGCGCGCTAGGCGGGGGTGGCTCGATGTACGACATCGGCATCTACGGCCTCAACGGTGCATTGATGTACTTCGACGAGCTGCCGACGCGCGTGTCCGCGGTGTACTCGACTCCCGAGGGCGATCCGCGCTTTCGGGAAGTCGAGGGCGGGCTCGACTGGCGGCTGCGCTTCGCCAATGGCGTGTCGGTGCAGGGCGCATCGTCCTACACCTTCAGCTACACCACCGGTCAACGCATGCATGGCACGCGCGGCATGCTGGAACTGCAACCGGCCTCGACCTACTACGACAATGATCTGTGGCTGAAGCGGGACGGGCAGCCGCCGGCGCTGCTCAACCCCGGCAATCCGATTACCCAGTTCGCAGCGCAGGTGGACGCGTTCTCGATCGCCGCGTCCTCGAACACCGCGCACCGCACGCCCGGCGAGATGGGACTGCGCGACCTGCGACTGATCGAAGCGCTATACCGCAGCGCCGATCAGGACGGCGCGTCGATCAGCCTGTAAACCGCTCCCCTGAAAAACAGGGGACACCATTTTTCCATTTTGTCCGCGCCGGGTGGAGTAAGTGAATCTGACCCCCTTCTTCGGTTTTGCTAGACGCGAACCAGGCCGCCCTTCCAAACCTGCATCGACTGAGCCGGCGTCAGAATCTGCAGATTTTCAATAGCACCGAGATCAAGCAGATCAGCGTCGCCGGAGACCAGCCACCGAGCATCTGCGGCCAGCGCGGTCCGGAGGAACGCATCGTCGTCCGGG
>JBBSIY010000266.1:0-5422 GCA_038257785.1 Lysobacterales bacterium | reverse complement strand
GGCAGCGTCAAAAGGTGACCAAGTACCGAGCAGCGAGGCTGCCGACAGCAACACGGCGATCGAAGCACGAGAGGCTGCGACTGCGGACCGTGCGCCGTGACGAACGCTGCATCGATTGGATTGGCGCAGTAGCCGAGTCGTCGACGTCGCTCGCCATATGACGGCACTAAGCGTAAATCTCAACAAGATTGCGGTGTTGCGCAATTCGCGCGGTGGATCTGGTCCTGATCCCCGCGTTGCAGCGCAGGCGTGCATCAGCGCAGGGTGCGATGGCATAACCGTGCATCCTCGGCCTGACGGCCGACATATTCGGCATGACGATGTCATCAGCCTGCGCTCTGTATGTCGCGGTGAGGGCGGAGGAAGGCCGGTCGAGTTCAACATCGAGGGCAATCCCTTCGCGCCGCCGCGCCCCGGTTATCTTGGGTTGCTGGCCTTGGCTAAGGAGACTCGGCCAGAGCAAGTAACCTTGGTTCCAGACGGCGATGGTCAGCTGACTTCCGATCACGGGTTCGACCCAGCACACGACGCTGAACGACTGTCGCCGCTGGTGGCGCAGCTCAAAGAGTATGGCTGTCGCGTCAGCGTGTTCATGAATGCCGGGGCGACCGAGCTAGACCGCCTGGCGGGGATCGGCGTGGACCGCGTCGAGCTATACACCGGCCCATTTGCCCACGGGCATGAAGCCGGGGCGGGCAGGCCGGCGGCGGCGGCGTGCGCAGCTACCTCGCAAGCAGCGCAAGCTGCCGGCCTTGGGGTAAATGCGGGGCATGACCTCAGCCAAGCCAACCTAGGTGAGTTTTTGGCATGCGTCCCACACGTGCTCGAGGTGTCGATTGGCCACGCGCTTATCAGTGAGGCCATCTACGAGGGCCTGAGCGCGACGGTAGAGCGCTACCTCAGCATCATCAGGCGGATGTCGGATCAAACGACATAGCAAAAGGAAAGATCGGCCCTGCATCGAGGTTGGCGCTTGGCAGAACTCGCTTCCAATAGTTCCGACGTAGCTGATGCTGAATGTGGCTGATGCTGAAAGCGGAAACGCCGCCTAGAGGGCGGCGTTTCACGTTAGCGGTTGAACCGGCGTCTAGAGCGTGTCGACAAAGCCGATTTTCGCCACGCCCACGTTCTTTGCCGTCGCTAACACCTCTGCCAACACCTGATATTCGGCCTCAGGACTAGCTTCGATTTCCAGCATCGGTTGGTCTTCCGCAAGCTTGCCGATGGTTTCAATCTGTAGCGAGGGCTCCAGAGCTGCTTTGGGCAGCGGCAGGTTATCCCAATAGAGAGCACCACCCGGGTCGATCCGCAAACGGATTGGCTTCGGCGGTTCTTTTGGGTTCTCCGGCTGATTGCGGCTCGGCTGCGGCAGGTCGATCTGAACCTCAAAAGACATTAGCGGCGCCGTCACCATGAAAATAATGAGCAGCACCAGCAGCACATCGATCAACGGCACGACGTTCATGTCGCACTTGGCACCGGCGGATGAAGCAGCGCTAAAAGCCATGGGCGATCCTAATTCTTCTTGTCGGGGTGCGTGATGAAGCCCACCTTAGCCATGCCTACCAATTTTGCGGTACGCACGACCTCAGCTAGCACCCGATACTTAGTGTCTTGGTCACCGCGAATGTTGACCTGTGGCTGGGGCTTCTGCTGCGCATCCACCGCCAAACGCGACTCCAAGATCTGCATCGTCACCGGTTCGTCGTTGTAGAAAATCTTGCCGCTGTTTTGAACGGCCACCGTAATAGGCTGGCCCTCAAATTTACTCGTCGAGTCGAGGGTGGCCTCAGGCAGCTCCACTTTGACTTTGTGCGACATGAGCGGCGTGGTAACCATGAAGATGATCAGCATCACCAGCATAACGTCGACTAAGGGTACGACGTTCGGCTCGGTGAAGCCGTTGCCGCTATCGTTTGCGCTGAATGCCATGGCTACGTTTCCTTAGTCGACGTTGCGTTCGATCAGCGTTTGGCTGGCATGTCGCCGACGCGCGCGCCGGTGGCAAAGAAGTCATGCAGATCGTGTGCGAACGTATCGAACTTGGCGTTGGTATTGCGGTTCTGCCGATTGAAGGCGTTGTACGCAATAACTGCGGGGATGGCGACGGCCAGACCGATGGCGGTCATGATCAACGCTTCACCGACGGGGCCGGCCACGGCCTCAATGCCTGCGTTGCCGCTGGCACCGATGGCGAGCAGGGCGTGGTAGATGCCCCAGACAGTACCGAGCAGACCAACGAATGGGGCGGTTGAACCGACTGTTGCCAGCAGAGTCAAACCGTCTTCGAGTTTGGCGCTCTCGCGAGTCACGGCCTGACGCAGGGCACGGTCAATGAACTCAGAGCGATTCAGCGCTTCGACCAGCCGGCTGCCTTCATGCTTCTGATGATGCGCAGCTGCCTGAGCGCAATCCAACGCGATCTTAGAAAACGGCTCGGCGGCCGGCTGCTCTTCCATCAACCGGATGGCTTCAGCTGCGTTGCTGGTTTCCCAGAAACCACCGACCACGCGTTCTGCACGGCTGCGGATCATCATGTTCTTCAGCGTGTTAATCACGGTGAAATACCAAGCGGCGAGTGAAAACACCACCAAGGTCACCAGCACTATCCAGCCGACGGTGTCGAGCTGATAGATGAGGTTCGAGAACCCCATTTGCTGGAGCGCGGCGGCGTCGGAACCGGCGCCGCCAAGGGCCGGCATGCCGGACGGGTCCATCTGTGCTGCGGAGTCTTGGAGCATAACGCGTACCCTTCTGCTTAGGCTTCGGAAAGTTTGAACGAGATTGGAACGAGAACCCAGCCTTGCACCGGCTTGCCATCACGCAGGCCCGGGTTAAATACCCAGCCCTGTACTGCATCGATTGCCGCGCGATCCAAGAGGCGTGATCGACTGGACTTCTCGACTTCGATTTGTACCGGCTTGCCGTCCAGACCGACCAGCACGCGCAGCAGCACCTCACCCTCCTCACGCCGACGAATGGCCTGCGACGGGTATTTCGGTGGACGTATTTTGCGATACGTCTGATCCTCCGACGGGCCGTAATCCGCTGGCGGTGCCGGTGGTGCTGGCGGTGCTGGCGGCGGCGCAGCGATTGACACCGGCGTCGGGTCATCCAAGATGACCGGCGGCGGCGTGTCCTGCGGCGGCGGCGGAATCTTCGGACGCTCGATCTCCTTCGGCGGCGGGCGCTTCGGAGGGTCGGGTGGTGGCGGTGGCGGTGGCGGTGGCGGCGGTGGCGGCTCGATGAATGTCACCTCGACGACTTCCGGCGCTTCTTCGCCAGTCGACGGCGCACTCACCGGCGCCATCAGCACCATGAAGCCCAGTACATGCAGCGCGAACGCAAACGCCAAACCGGAGACTCGTCCCCAATGGAACTTGTCCGGTACGTCGTAGCGATTGATGGTCGATTCCGTCATGCGCACCAACAACAGTAGTAAGGCGGGGTCGGCGTTCCACGCATGCAAAAATCGGCATGCGTGACAACGATGAAAGTGATGGGTCTAGCTTAACTCAAGCAAAGCCGGCTGCGCACAGTTGGCAGCACAATTTGATTACAACTTGCCGCTTTTACGCAACCACTCTTCTGCCTGAACTTTAGTTTCAGGAAGTTTAGCGGCTTCGCGATACGCAGCAATCATCGCCGCGTTGTTTTGCAACTGGTATTCGGCGCGAGCGACGATGAGCCACGCATCGCCTGGCTTCTTCAGTCCGCGACCTATGGCCGCCTTGGCGGCGTCACGCGCTTCAGCGTCGCGGCCTTCGTTGAGCAGCACGCGCGCGAGGTTCAAGCCCGGCTCGCCGTCTGTTCCCAGCGGGACTGCTTTTTGATAAGCGACGATGGCTTGGTCGAACTGATCGGAGAAGTAATACGCTTGTGCAAGATGACCGTATACCTCAGCTGATTCTTTAAGTACGCCGCTCTTTAAGCCTTCTTCGATGACCGCCGCCGCCTGTGATTCTTTGCCGTCCATGTTGAGATACATGGCGTAGAGCTGACGGTAGTCCCGATCTTCGTTGAACATGCCTTTACTGCGCATGTCTTCCAACACACCAACGGCTTTATCAAGCTGATCGGCCTGTGAAAAGATTGCTGCAAGGTTCGTCAATGAGCGTTTGTCGCCAGGATTGCTGGCTGCGAGCTCTTCCGCCACGCGCGCAGCTTCTTCAGGCTTCTGCTGGTCAAAATAGGCTGCCATCAGCAGCTGACGCCAGCCGTCCTGCGGCTTGTCGCTAGTTTTGATCGCTTGCTCAAGCGCGACTGACGCTTCTTCAAAACGATCAAGCCGGTACAGCGCATTACCTTTCAGCGCGAAGTAGTCTGGCTTGGTGCTCTTGGTTTCCGAGAGGAAGCGATCCAGCATCGCCAAACCCTCTGTATACCGCTCTTCGCCGATGTGGATCTGCGCCACCTGAATCATGAGCTGAAAGTGCGTGTCATTGCCGAGCGCATCGGCTTCTATTGCCGCCGTTAGGTACTCAAGCGCGAGCTCCAAGTCGTCCTGCTCCATCGCGCCATAGGCGGCGTTCTGGTAGGCGAGGCCGCGATCATCGGCTTTGGCTTTGGCGTCGTTGGCGATTTCCAGCGATTTCGCTATCAGCGTTGCGTAGTCTTCTTTGTCGTTAGCCTTCGACATCGCTGTTTGTTGCTTGCTGAAGCGCGACTGCAGCTTCGGCTCGCGATCTTCACGCGTCGCGTCCGGAAACATGGGGTCTTTCTTTTCTGACTTACGCGCAGCGATCGCCGGCGCTGCCAACAGCGCGATCAGCAAAAGCACCAGCAGCGATTTCAGTGAGCGTGTGATTAGGTTCATCAGACATCCTTTTCAAAACGGCGCGCGCGCAGGCCGAGAAACCAACCGGACCAAAGCCGCAGTGCCGGGGGCGGGAGTCTAGGGCTATTTAGAGCGAATACTCAAGCGTGCAACATTCATTGGATGTGAAACGAGGCGTCAAGAATTGTCGCTAGCCACTATTGATCGGGTGGCGTTAGCACCACCAACGTGGCTTCAAACGGTCGGAAACGCTGCGCGCGCAAATGCCACGCGCTGCGCCGCGTTGCTGGACAATTCGCCATTCTTGCGCAGCTGTTCGACCTTGCGCAGACGATGCTCTAGGCCGTTGCCGTTGGCGATTTGAATTGCCAATCCAGGCCGCGCATTTAGCTCAAGAATCATCGGCCCTTTGCTGTGATCGAGCACGAAATCGACACCGACGTAGCCCAGCTCCGAAAGTTCATAACAGCGCGCGGCCATGTCCAGCAGCTGGTCCCACTTGGGGATTTCTAAACCGACGATGCTGCGTTCGGTGTCGGGGTGCTCACTTACGATTTCATTGCCCCACACGCCGCGACGGGTGATGCCGGTCGGAATGTCGATGCCCACGCCAATAGCCCCTTGATGCAGGTTGGCTTTGCCGTC
>JBBSIY010000265.1:0-5462 GCA_038257785.1 Lysobacterales bacterium | reverse complement strand
CAGTTCAACGATATCCGCACCACGCTACAGGCGCTGTACGCCTTGTTCGACAACTGCAACAGCCTGCATACCAACGCCTACGACGAGGCAATCACCACGCCTACCGAAGAAAGCGTGCGCCGCGCGGTGGCGATACAGATGATCATTACCAAAGAGCTGGGACTGAATTTCTGCGAAAACCCGTGGCAGGGAAGTTTCATTGTCGACAAGCTGACCGACATCGTTGAAGAGGCTGTCTACAAAGAGTTTGAGGCGATTAGCGAGCGCGGCGGTGTGCTGGGCGCGATGGACACCATGTACCAGCGCGGCAAGATTCAAGACGAGTCGATGGTTTACGAGCACAAGAAGCACGATGGTTCGCTACCGCTAATTGGCGTCAATACCTTCCTGCCGAAAGAGCACGCTGGCGACATCGTTACCGAGATTGAGCTAATCCGCTCGACGGAGGAAGAGAAGCATCAGCAGATTGCCAACGTCGCCAGTTTTCAGGCCAATCGCAACACGCTGGCCGTGAGTGATCTTGCGCCGCTGCAGGCGGCGGCGCGTCAGCGGCAAAACGTATTCGCCGCGCTGATGGACGCGGTGACCACCCATTCGCTCGGTCAAATTAGCCACGCGCTGTACGAGGTAGGTGGCGAGTATCGGCGAAACATGTAGGGTGCAGGCGTCACCATTGAGTTGATCCACACGGATGAGCACAGACCGTCTGCAATTCGACAGCACCGCACCCAAGCGGTGGTGGGTGCTGTTCTTTCTTTGCCTGGTGATGTTCGGCAACTACTACGTCTACGACTGCATCGGCCCGTTGGCCGATCATCTGCAGCGCCTGCTGGGCTATAGCGATACTCAGATAGGTACGCTCAACGCGATCTACAGTGCGCCCAACATCTTTTTGGTGCTGATCGGCGGTCTGCTGGTGGATCGCTTCGGCGCCGCGCGGGTCACCCTCTGGACGACCGCCATCTGTCTTCTGGGTGCCGTGCTGACCGCCGTGAGCGGGTCATTCGTGATGATGGCTGCGGGGCGGCTGCTGTTTGGTATCGGTGCGGAAACCATGATCGTCGCATCCACGGTGGCACTAGGCCTGTGGTTCTTAGGCCGCTCGCTGGCCTTCGTGATGGCGATTAACCTGAGCCTAGCGCGGGCCGGTTCGTATGCCGCCGACGTGTCGCCTGTCTGGGCGAAAGGCGCGTATGACGCAGGCTGGCAGGACCCGTTGTGGATCGCGGCTGCGTTTGCCGGCGTGAGCGTGGTCGGTGCGATTGGCTACTGGTGGGTTGATCGCCGCATCAGCGTTGTCAGTCACGAGCCAGCGGTCGTGGCAGAAAAAATCGTCTGGCGCGATGTGCTGCGCTTTGATCGATCGTACTGGTATGTGGTGGCGCTGTGCGTAACGTTTTATGCCGTTATCTTGCCGTTTCGCAGCACCTTTGCGATCAAGTATTTCCAGCACACTGGCGGGCTGAGCTTAGAAGAATCCAGCGTGCTGAACAGCTACGTTTTTTTGGCCGCGATATTCGTTAGCCCACTATTTGGGTTCATCGCCGACCGCTTCGGTCGTCGCGCTAGCTTGATGGTGTTTGGCTCGCTGCTGCTGCCGGCTACCTTTCTACTGCTCGGTATCGGCCATCCAGATTTATGGCTGGTCACGGCGCTGATTGGCGTGAGCTTTTCACTGGTGCCGGCCATTCTTTGGCCATCGGTCGCCCACGTGGTGACAGCGGCGAGGCTTGGAACTGCGTTTGGTCTGATGACGATGCTGCAGAACGTGGGGCTTACCGTTTCAAACCTTGCCGTCGGCTATCTCAACGACGCGGCCGGTGCCAGCGCCAGCAATCCTGCCGGATACCAGCCGATGCTGTGGTATTTCGGCGTTTTGGCGACCGTTGCGGTAGTGTTTGCGCTGCTGCTGCGCAATCGGGAGCTGGGTGTGCGTGGCCATGGGCTGGAGCGACCGCAGGCGGCGCGACCCATCTGATGTGTGGCCTACTTAGGCTAGCCTAGGTAGAAACTAGCCTAAGTAGAAAATGGCGAGTCGCAGAAAGCAAAAGGCGCGCCTTACGCGCGCCTTTTGCACATCTAAATCCTAGCGCTTGAGATCAGCCCTCGCCGTCTTTCTTTTCCTCTGCGGTGGTAATCGACGCATCGACTTTTTCACCCGCCGCGTTGACCACTTCCTTGGTCTTTTCGCTAGCCTTCATCGCTGCGTCCTTGGTGGCGTCGGCCGCATCACTCGCCATCGTCTTGCCGTCGGCCATTGCGTCTGATGCCATGGCTTTGCCATCGGCCATCGCGTCCGAGGTTGCCGCTGCTGCGTCATCCATCGCTTCACCGGTGGCGGTGGCGGCATCTGAGGCAGCTGACGAAACCGCCGCGCCCGTATCTTTCATCGCCTCTTTAGCCTCGGCCGCCGTGTTGGCGGCGTCTTGCTTGGCGGCCTCTTGCTGCTGCGGCGAGCAGGCGGAGAGGGCAATCACGAGTGCAGCGGCGAGTAGGTTGCGATTGAACATCATGGGTGTGGACTCCTGTAGTTTGAGTGGTGTTTTCCGACCACCGTTTGGTTGAACCCAACGATGATCGGCTTAAAAACTTCGCTGCGGCCGCTTTTCTGGCAGCGAATTAGAGCATGGATATCTGATGCGAGCAGTCAGCAGAGCTCTACGGCTATTGCGGTGGCCTCGCCACCACCGATGCACAGCGACGCTATGCCACGCTTACCGCCGCGCTTCTTCAGCGCATTCAACAAGGTGACCACTAGCCGCGCTCCGCTGGCACCAATCGGATGACCGAGCGCGCATGCGCCGCCAAACACGTTAACTTTTTCGTGCGGGATGCCGAGCTCTTGGATCGGTGCCATCGCGACGCAGGCGAAGGCTTCGTTGATCTCAAACACGTCAACATCAGCAATCTTCCAGTTGACCTGTTTGAGCAGAGCTTCGATGGCTGAGACGGGCGCTGTGGTGAACCACTCAGGTGCCTGACTGTGGGTGACGTAGCCGTGTATGCGGGCCAGCGGCGTGATGCCGCGCGTCTTTGCATCGTCTTCGCTCATTAGCACCGTCACCGCAGCGCCATCGGAGATGCTTGACGAGCTGGCGGCGGTGATCGTGCCGTCTTTCTTAAACGCCGCGCGCAGCGTGGGAATTTTGCCGATATCGCATTTGCCCGGCTGCTCATCGCTATCAATCACCACGTCGCCTTTGCGACCGGAAACCGTCACCGCCGCAATTTCGTCGTTGAAGCTGCCGTCAGCCTGGGCGGCTAGCGCGCGACGAACGCTTTCTGAAGCGAACGCATCCTGACCCTCGCGGGTGAAATTGAGCTTCTCAACACACATCTCGCCGAACACGCCCATCGACTGCTTTTGATAGGGGTCGGTTAGGCCATCCCACGCCATGTGGTCGATGAACTCAGCGCTACCGTAGCGCACGCCTGTCCGCGAACCGTTTAGCAGGTGCGGCGCATTGGTCATGCTCTCCATGCCGCCGGCAATCACAATTTTGGCTGAGCCGGCTTTGATCTGATCAGCGCCCAGCATGATGGCGCGCATGCCTGAGCCGCATACCTTATTGATTGTGGTGCATCCCACCGAATTGGGCAGGCCCGCGCCCAGCACCGCCTGACGCGCAGGTGCTTGTCCCAGACCGGCGGGCAGAACGCAGCCCATGATCGCCTCTGATACCTCGGAATCGGGCACGCCGGATTGATTGAGGGCTGCACGAATAGCGGTTGCGCCCAAGGTTGGCGTGGGTACGCCGGTAAATTGCCCAAGAAATGAGCCAATAGCGGTGCGCTTGGCACCGACGATCACGATTTGCGTCATGGCAGTTCCGTTTAAGTGAGCAGAACCAATGATTATCGCAGTGCAGCATCGGGTCGGCCACTGCGGTCAATACAGCATCGGAAAAATTTGTCCACGGACGGGCACGGGGCGCGGGCGCGGGGTAGCCTTAGCCAATGCGAAATCCTCGGCGTCATCGCTGTTTGTTGATCCTGTCGCTGTGCCTGCTGGCGGCGGGTGCTCGGTCGGCTGACGAAGGGCCCGGCGTCGAACGCGTGCGCTTCTTTGGCCTCAGCATCGAGCAAGGTCTAGCGCAGCCCACGGTGCGCGCAATGGCGCAGGACAACGAAGGTTTTTTGTGGATTGGTTCGCAAGACGGCCTTAGTCGATTTGATGGCCATGAGTTCGAAGTGTTTCGTCGTCGCGCGAGCGCGCTAGACGGCCTCGGCGATAACCACATCACTGCGCTAGCGGTGGATGGAGAGGGCGCGCTGTGGATTGGCACGCAGGCCGGCGGACTCGCTCGGCGCGATCCGCGCAGCGGCGAGATTTCGAGAAAACCGTGGACCGAAGGCGGACGAGACGATCTTGCGTTTGGGCAGATCGCTGCGCTGCTGTGGAGCGAGTCGACTGGGCTGCTGGTGGCAACAGGCGATGGGCTCATCCATCGGCGGGAAGCGACGAGCTGGTCGCTGCCCGCGCTTGGGCTGCCTATGTCTCCTGGGCCGGTGCGCAGCTTGCGGGTCGGCGCGCAGGGCGAGCTGTTGATCGCCGCTCGCAGCGGCGCTTGGCGCTGTCGCGACGGTCGCTGCGACACGGCATTGAAAGACGAGCAAGGCCGCGCGGTGGATGCCTACGACCTGATCGTCGACGTGGACGGCAGCCTGTGGGTAGCCAGCACCGAGCGCGGCGTTTTTCGCTACTCAGCCGCCGGTGAGTTGATCGAGCGGTTGCATACCGGCGGTGCCGAAGGACGACGGATCGGTGACGATTCGACCCGCCGCCTGCTCATCGACCGCAGCGGCCGCTTGTGGATCGCCCACAACGCGGGTGCGGCGCGGCTTTCCCTTGATCGTCAGCAGCTGCGCAGCTGGCGACACCGAACAGCCAGCGTCGGCGGCCTGCCGGCGAGTCGAGTGCATACGCTGCTAGAGGCACGCAACGGCTTGCTGTGGTTCGGCACATGGACGGAAGGCTTGGCCTTGCTCGACCCGGCCACCGAAGCATTCGTCAGCATCAGCGCCGATGCGTCGCTGGCGGGGTCGCTGCCTTCCGATGTGATGACCTCGGTGCTGGCCGATGCTGACGGCACGCTGTGGATGGGCCTTGGCTCAACCGGCGGGCTCGTGCATTTTGATTTGCAGAAGGGAGTCTTAGCGCACTTCAGGCACGATCCAAACGACGCTAGCAGCCTGTCGCACAATTTCGTCCAGCATCTGGCGCGCGACGCGCACGGCGTACTTTGGATTGCGACTCAAGGCGGCGGACTCAATCGTATGCGTCCGGATGGCTCTGGCTTTGACCGCTTTCGCCACGAACCTGACAATCCGCACAGCCTCGCCGGCGATCATCTGCTTAGCCTGTAT
Organism: Lysobacterales bacterium; assembly: GCA_038257785.1. Classification (GTDB taxonomy): domain Bacteria; phylum Pseudomonadota; class Gammaproteobacteria; order Xanthomonadales; family Xanthomonadaceae; genus JANNWF01. The sequence continues at coordinate 95 of JBBSIY010000265.1, read as the reverse complement.
TTCGATAGTGACAACACGCTTTGGGTCAGCACGCTCGATGCCGGGCTAGATCGGCTTTGCAGCGGCTGCAGCAGGTTTGTCCACTACCGCAACAT
>JBBSIY010000264.1:0-5464 GCA_038257785.1 Lysobacterales bacterium | reverse complement strand
TGCATCATCCAAATTCATTGATGAGGCAGTCGTCCAGCCATGCGTAGGCAGCTGCCAAACGCCATCGGTCAGGCGTGTATCAAGTGCAACCACCACCCGCTCAGACCCAAAGCGCGCAATCCAGTCGGCGACCACATCGGGCGAGTTCACCGCTAGCGATCCGATCACTACGCGATCTGCGCCGTTTTCCAACAGCGCTGCAACATCCGACTCACCGCGAATGCCGCCGCCGGTTTGCACGCGTAATTCTGTTTCTGCTTTGAGCCGTTCTAGCAAGGGCAGCAGGGTGTATCCGCCGGCTTTTGCGGCATCTAAGTCGACGAGATGCAGCCAGCTCGCACCTTGCGAGGCATAGCGCGCAGCGAGCTCAAACGGGTCAGCGGCATAGCGCGTTTCTTGCGCATAGTCGCCCTGCTTGAGGCGAACGACGCGGCCTTCTCGAACGTCAATCGCGGGATACGGGCAGAAGCTCATCGGAGAAAATTCTCAAGGATGCGCGCGCCGACTTCGGCGGAACGCTCTGGATGAAACTGGGCGCCGCTGACGTGGGCGCGCTGAACGACAGCAGCGAACTCGGACCCATGCGTGCAGCGCGCAATGCAATCGGCCGTTATCGGCGCTGCATAGCTGTGCACAAAATAGGTTTGCGCGCCATCGGCAACGCCATCAAGCAATGCAACTGGCGCAATGTCGGTCAGCCGATTCCAGCCCATATGGGGAATGCGCACACCCTCGCTTGCCGGCATCTTTTTTACTGATCCGGACAACAGACCCAAGCACTCAACATCGCCCTCTTCCGAGCGCTCAAACAGCAGCTGCATGCCGAGGCAGATACCGAGCAGCGGCTGCTTCAATGAGCGAATCGGCTCGATCAAGCCAAGCTCAGCGAGGCGCGCCATCGCCGGAGCTGCTGCGCCTACGCCCGGCAGAATGACGCGATCAGCAGACCTAATGACCTCTGCATCAGCGGTAAGCGCAGCGGCTACACCCAGGCGTTCAAGCGCGTAACAGACCGACCCGATGTTGGCTCCACCCGAGTCAATCACGGCGACCCGCATTAGAGTGTGCCCTTGGTTGTCGGTAGGGCGTTGCCTTCGCGCTTTAGCGACACCCGCAGCGCGCGAGCAACCGCTTTGAAACTGGCCTCAACCATGTGGTGCGCGTTGTCGCCACGGACGCTCAGATGCAGATTCAAACCAGCCGTTTCGCACAGCGAGCGGAAAAAATGCGGCACCAGCTCAGTCGGCAAATCACCGACGCGCTCACGGCCAAACGCGCCATCGAATACGAAGTAGGGCCTGCCGGAAAAATCCAGCGCGGCGCGCGCGATGGTCTCATCCATCGGCAGCAAGAAGCCCGTCGTCGGCGATTCCATTTCAGCCTTTTCGTCGCCATCGGCAAACCCGTAGCGACCAATGCCGCGTTTGTCGCCCAGCGCCTGACGCAAGGCCTGCCCGAGTGCCAGCGCGCAGTCTTCCACCGTGTGATGTTCGTCAATCTGCAGATCGCCGGCGCAGGTCAGCGTGAGTGCGAATCCGCCGTGTTTGCCAAGCTGCTCGAGCATGTGGTCGAAGAACGGCATGCCCGTGCTCACTTCGGGATCAGCAGCCTCATCGAGATCAACGCGAACGCGAATACGCGTCTCCTTAGTGACCCGCTCAACCTCTGCAACGCGCGGCGCGTCGGCTAGCTGGCGTGCGATCTGCACCCAGTCCAAGCTCGGTCCTATCTGCATAGCGCGCGCGCCAAGATTGCGCGCGAACTGCACATCGGTTTCGCGATCACCGATGACGACGCTAGCGGCCAAATCGATTGTTCGATCGCGCAGATAGTGCATCACCATACCGAGGCCCGGTTTACGATTCGGCGAGTTCTCGGCAGGCAGGCTCGGGTCGATCAGCACTTCGCGAAAGCGTATCCCTTGCGACTCCAGGATCTGCATCATCAGCGACTGCGGCGGGTCGAAATCCGCTTGCGGAAAGCTGGCGGTGCCGAGTCCGTCCTGATTGCTGACCATCACTAGATCAAACCCAGCCTGCTGAATCTTCAGCAGCGCGGGAATCACGCCTGCGACAAATTTCAGCTTGCTGACGCTATCGATCTGGAAGTCGTGCGGCTCTTCAATGATCGTGCCGTCGCGATCCACAAAGGCGATGCGCTTCATGCGGCTTCCTCCTTGATTTCAGCCTGTCGCATCGGTGCGTCTGCGAGCGCGCTGAGGGCGCGATTGTTTTCCTCCGGCGTGCCGATGGAAATGCGCAGGCAGTCCTCGAGACCTGCCTGTTTACTCGGATCACGCAGCACGATGCCGGCTGCTAGCGCATCACGGTATGTTCCGCTTCGATCGGCAAACCGCACCAGCAGAAAGTTGGCGTCTGAGTCATACACATGGCGAACCTGCGGCAGATCGCGCAGCGCCTTTGCAAGACGTGAGCGCTCTGAGCGCAGCAGGGCGATGCGGCTGCGCACCAGCGCCGTCGCGCTGTCGGCGAGTGCGCTCATCGCCGCAGCCAAACACGGCGTCGGTAAGGGATACGGCGCCATGATGCTGCGCAGCACCGCAATCAATTCAGGCTGACCAATCGCGACGCCAATGCGCGCGCCGGCCAGTGCATAGGCTTTTGAGAGCGTGCGCAAAACGACCACCTGCGGATAGCGCGCTCGCAGCGTAAGCGCACTCGCCTGTTCACTGAACTCAGCGTAGGCCTCATCAACCACCAGCAGCGCGCGGCCGCTGGTCGCCTGTGCCAAACGCTCAATATCACTCAGCGATACGGCAGCACCGGTTGGGTTATTTGGCGAGCAGACGTAGACCAGCTTGATCGGCTTTTGCGCGTCATTGATGGCGGCAACGATGCCGTCCACGTCGACTGCGAAGCTGCGCTCAGCGAGCAGCGGGACACTGACGATGGCGGCGTCCTGCACGCGCGCGCAAACGGCGTACATGCCGAAGGTTGGCGGCGATATCAGCACCGCGTCTTGACCTGCCCGACACGCCGCGCGGGTCAAAAGATCAATCGCCTCGTCGCTGCCGCGCCCGACCAAGAGCTCGTCAGCCGCCACGCCGTAGAGTGAGGCGAGGCGCATTACTAAGCTCTCTGGCTGCGGATCGGGATAGCGATTGAGTCCGAGTACGTCGCCGGACGCTGGCCACGGGCTCTCATTGGCGTTCAGCAGAATGCTACCGCCGCTTGCCTCTTTACGCGCGGACGAATACCCGGCGAATCCACGCAGCTCTTCGCGCAGAACGTTCAGCACCTCGCTCATGCGGCCTCCGCCAAGGCGCGTAGACGCCGCGTTATCGCTTGTTCGTGGGCCGACAGCTGCTCGGCGCGCGCCATCGTTTCAGCACACGGGCCAATCAGCACGAGCCCCGCCGGATCAACTTCCTGCACGGTGATCATTTTGCAGAAGCTGGCGACCGACACGCCGCTGTACGCACGCGCTGCGCCGTAGGTCGGCAGCACGTGATTGGTGCCGCTGCAGTAGTCGCCAAGCGCTTCAGGCGACCAGTGCCCAAGAAACACAGAGCCCGCGCTGTGGACTTCGCTAAGCCACTCGGCTGCGTTCTCAACGGCAAGAATCAAATGTTCCGGCGCGTAGGCGTTCGAAATACCGAGCGCCGTGCGCAGGTCATCGACGGCAATCAGGCGCAGGTGCGCCATCGCCTGCGCAAGAATCTCCGCACGTGAAAGTTGCGCCGCCTGCGCGACCAGTTCGACAGATACCTGATTGGCAAGCTCGCGGCTCGTGCACAGAAGAATCGCCTGCGAATCCGCGCCGTGCTCGGCCTGCGAAAGCAGATCAGCGGCGATGAACTCGGCGTGCGCGCTGGCGTCCGCGATGACCAACACTTCCGAAGGCCCGGCCGGCATGTCGATGGCCGCGCCGTTAGGATCCGTGCTGACCTGCAGCTTGGCCTCGGTGACATAGGCGTTGCCCGGCCCAAACAGCTTGTCGCAGCTAGGCACGCTAGCGGTGCCGTATGCCATCGCCGCAATCGCCTGCGCGCCGCCAATGGTGAACACGCGCGAGATGCCGCATAGCTCCGCTGCCGCGAGCACCGTCGGATCAGCGCTGCCGTCACTGCGTGGTGGCGTGCAGAGAATCACCTCCGGACAGCCGGCAATCAGCGCGGGAACGCCCAGCATCAGCGCTGTCGACGGCAGCGGCGCGCTGCCGGCCGGCACGTACAGGCCAACGCGCTGAATAGGCCGCACCACGCGCGAGCAGCGCACGCCTGGTGCAGTCTCGAGCGTGTATTCAGATGGCGCACCCGCGCGATGAAACGCAGAAATGCGATCGCGCGCGTCGATCAGCGCTTGCCGCAGCGTTGGATCAAGCGCGTCCAGCGCACGTTTGAGTTCAGCCCGGGGCACTTCGAATTCGGCGATCTCACAGCCGTCGAAGCGTCGCGACAGCGCACGCAAGGTGCTGTCGCCATCGGCGCGCACCTGCTCGATGATGCGGGCAACGCTGGCCTGTAGCTCGGCCTGGCGACTGACGTTGGGCCGCGCAAGCGCTGCACGCTGCGCGGCTGAGTCTAGCGACGACCATTTGGTGACGGCGGGTTTGATGGCAGCAGGTGTGCTGACACCGGCATTGACAGCGGGCGCGCTCATGCCAGCATCTGCTCGACCGGCAACACCAGCAGACCACGCGCGCCAGCGCGCTTCATGTCCTCCAAGTGCTGCCACGTAATCGCGCCCTGGCACACGGCCTGCAGCGCCACTGCATCGCCAACACCATCCATCTTCATCACGCTAGGCGCTTCGTTGCTGGGCAGCAGCTTGATGACAGCGTCGAGCGCCGCGCGATCCACCTGCAGCATCAGCAGCTTGCTGTCTTTCAGCTGCATTACGCCGTCCAAACGACGCAAAAACAGCGAGGCGAGATCACCGCGCTCATCACGCAGCGCGGCGGCAGGGCCTGCCAACACCGCTTCACTTTCAAATACGGTGACCACTTCGCGCAGTTGATTCGCCGCCAAGGTTGCGCCGGTCGCGTGCATGTCCGCCCCAGAGCGCATCGGAGGGATCCAAATGAAGTGCCCACTCATCAAGCCTCGCACACTCGCGGTGGTCATCGCAACAGGAGCGTGGCCAGCGGCCATCGCCGCGTTGCTGGCCGCCGGCTGCACGCGCTCACACGTTGCGAGCGAGTCGGCACCGGGCGCGACGGCCGTAGAACTCGCGCCAGGCGTCGTGTCCAACGGGCATCGATTCATGGTCGCAGTGACCCCGGACGGCGCCCTGCTCTACACCGTCGAACGGCGCTTCCCCGTACCCGGCGGCCCACCGTCCCTCGTGATTCTCGAGTCACGCCGATTGGCGAGCGGTGCGTGGGGCGTGCCGGACACTGCGTCTTTCTCGGGGACGTGGCGAGACATCGACCCCGCCATCTCTCCTGACGGACGTCGACTCTGGTTCAACTCGGTACGGCCCCACGAGGGACGCGATCCGTC
>JBBSIY010000263.1:0-5467 GCA_038257785.1 Lysobacterales bacterium | reverse complement strand
CCGGAGGGCGCGCGTGACTTTTTGGTTCCAGCGCGCATGCACGCGGGTGAGTTTTATGCGCTCCCGCAGTCACCCCAATTGTTCAAGCAGATTCTGATGGTGGCGGGGTTTGATCGCTATTATCAAATCGCTCGCTGTTTTCGCGACGAGGCTCTGCGCGCCGACCGCCAGCTCGAGTTCACCCAGCTCGACATGGAGTTTGCGTGGGTTGATGAGCGCACGGTGCAGGACTCGGTCGAGGGTTTGATTCGCGAAGTGTTTGCTGAGGTGATGGGCGTAGCGTTGGACGACCCGTTCCCGCGGATCACCTATGCCGAATCGATGCGCCGTTTTGGTTCTGACAAGCCTGACTTGCGCATCACGCTGGAGCTCGTTGATGTCGCCGAGCACGTCAAGGCCAGCGAGTTCAAAGTCTTCACCGACTGGGCCAATAGCGACGATGGTCGCGTCGCCGTGCTTCGCTGTCCTGGAGCGGCCAGCTGGTCGCGCAAGCAAATCGATGACATGGGCGCGCACGCGGCCAAGTACGGCGCCAAAGGGCTGGCGTGGATCAAGGTTGACGACGCGAGCAAGGGTCGAGAGGGCGTCAATTCTCCTATTGCCAAGTTTCTCGACGACGCCACTCTGGCGAATGTACTGGCAGCGGCGGGCGCGCAATCGGGAGACCTTTTGCTGTTCGGCGCTGGGCTCTACAAAACCGTCTGCGACTTCATGGGTGCGGTGCGGCTCAAGGTCGCTAAGGATCTTGGGCTGATCGGCCAGAGCTGGAAGCCGCTTTGGGTCACCGATTTTCCAATGTTTGAGTGGGACGAAGAAGCGGGCCGATTCGTCGCCTTGCATCACCCGTTCACTGCGCCAGCGGTTGATGACATCTCGGGTCTAAAGACCAATGCGTTGACTGCGGTCTCGCGAGGCTACGACATGGTGCTGAACGGCAACGAGATCGGCGGTGGCTCGATTCGTATTCATCGGCCAGAGATGCAAAGTGCGGTGTTCGACCTGCTTGGTATCGGTGCAGAAGAGGCGGAAGCCAAATTCGGGTTCCTGCTGGATGCACTTCGCCACGGCGCGCCGCCGCATGGCGGCATAGCGTTTGGTATTGATCGAATCGCTGCGTTGATGGCGGGTACCGACTCAATCCGCGATGTCATTGCGTTTCCGAAGACCACCAGCGCGCAGTGCTTAATGACGGGTGCGCCGTCGCCGATCCCCGAAGCCCAGCTGGCTGAGGTTCACGTTCGCGCGGTGCCCAAGGCCTGACTCACTATCGAGGCTGTGAATCAGAATGGCTGAGCGCGTCCTGATCTTGCATGGGCTTTGGATGCGCCGGCCGGCAATGTGGCTGCTGGCGCGGCGCTTGCGCGCATCAGGCTTTTCAGTGCGTTGCTTCCCGTATGCGACGCTGTGGGCACAGCCGGAGTCATCGTTTCGCCGCCTCGCGCAATGGATGCGTGAGTGTGGCGACGGACCGGTGCATTTGGTTGGACACAGCTTAGGTGGCGTTACGGCGTTGGCCATGCTGGCGGCGCATTCGAGAGATGACGTTTGCCTTCCTGCTGGGAGAGTGGTGTGTATCGGCTCGCCAATTGCCGGCTCGCAGGCAGCTGCGTCGCTGCGCGATCGAGGGCTAACTGCGCTGGTTGGGCGAAGTGCCAGCCTGCTGCAGCGTGGCGTTTCCGTGCCAAGCGATCGCGAGGTTGGCATGATCGCCGGTACACGGAATGTCGGCTTAGGCCGATGGTTGACGCGCATTCGCGGCCCGCATGACGGTTCAGTGGCAGTTGCTGAAACGCGGCAGCCCGGTCTTGTCGATCATCTTTGCTTAGACGCAAGTCACAGCGGGCTGCTGTTTTCCGCAGAAGCGGCTGCTCAGGTTGCCAGCTTCCTGCACAGCGGACGTTTCAAACGCGTCTGATGACGATCACCCACATGCTAGACTACTGGCCGATTTCAGGCGCTTTTCTATCGCGACTGAGGCACTCTCAGATGTCCTTCCAATTATTGGCTTTCCTGACGTTCCGATGGGCTTGCGTTGCATCCTCCAGCGTCAGCGATGACCCGCATCCTCGGCATTGACCCAGGCAGCCAGCGCACCGGCGTCGGAATTGTTGACGCGGACGAGACCGGTCGCAGTGTTCACATTCACCACGAAGCGCTGATGGTCGCAAAGGCGGAAGATTTCCCGCGTCGATTGAAGGCGATTCTTGACGGCGTAGGTGATCTTATTGAGCGCTTCCGGCCGGATGAAGTGGCCATCGAGCGCGTGTTCATGGCTAAGAACCCTGACTCAGCGTTGAAGCTTGGTCAGGCGCGCGGTGCAGCGATTTGCGCGGTGGTGCAGCGCGACCTGCCGGTGCACGAATACTCGCCGATGCAAATAAAGAAGGCAGTAGTCGGTCGTGGCGTCGCGGAAAAAGATCAGGTGCAGCACATGGTCGGCATATTGCTCAATCTGAGCGGCAAGCTTCAGGCCGACGCGGCCGACGCCTTGGCCGTTGCAATCACGCACGCGCATTCGCGAACGCTCGCTATACGCACTGGCGTGCTGGCATCGGCGCTGCTACGCCGACGCACTGGTCGAGGGTTTGGCCGATGAAGTCCAATCCACTGGAGCGGGGCCAATGATTGGCCGTCTGCGCGGCATCCTCGTCTACAAGCAGCCGCCTGGGCTGATGATCGACGTTGGCGGCGTTGGCTACGAGCTTGAGGCACCGATGAGCACGATCTATGACCTTCCGGAAATCGGTCGCGAAGTGACGCTCTTCACCCATCACGCGGTGAAGGAAGATAGCGTCGCGCTGTATGGATTTCTGCACGAGGCCGAGCGACGTCTGTTTCGCGATTTGCAGAAGGTCACCGGCATCGGCGCGAAGATCGCTCTGGCGGTGCTCTCCGGCGTCAGCGTTGATGAGTTCGCACGACTGGTACATTCAGCTGACGTAGCTGCGTTGACGCGGGTGCCGGGTATTGGCAAGAAAACCGCCGAACGCATTGTGGTCGAGCTGCGTGATCGCGTGGCCGGTGGACCCAGCAGCCTAGGGCGTGGCTCGGGTGCCGTGCCGACTGATCCAGTGTCCGAAGCAAGCGTTGCGTTGGCGGCGCTTGGCTACAAGCCGGCCGAGATTTCTCGCATGGTGGCGCTTGCGAGCGAGCAGGGCGACAGCGCTGAGACGATCATTCGTAAAGCGCTCAAATCGGCACTTAAACAATGACAGCCTCGACGGGCGACCCGCGCGTGATCGGTGGTTCCGCAGATCGTGAAGATGCCGCCTTGGAGGCCAGCATCCGCCCCAAGCGGCTCGATGAATATCTTGGCCAAGAAGCGGTCCGTGAACAGATGAAGATCTTCATCGAGGCCGCCAAGCGTCGATCAGAAGCCTTGGATCACGTGCTTATTTTCGGGCCGCCTGGTTTAGGCAAGACGACCTTGTCGCACGTAATCGCCAACGAGCTCGGCGTGCAGATGCGACAGACATCGGGCCCGGTGATTGAGCGCGCAGGCGACCTCGCCGCGCTGCTGACCAATCTACAGCCGCACGACGTCTTGTTTGTTGACGAGATTCATCGCCTGTCGCCAATTGTCGAAGAGGTGCTGTATCCGGCGATGGAAGATTTCCAGATCGACATCATGATCGGCGAAGGCCCGGCGGCGCGCTCGATCAAGCTTGATCTGCCGCCATTTACCCTTATTGGCGCGACGACACGCGCGGGATTGCTGACGGGTCCATTGCGCGATCGGTTTGGCATTGTGCAGCGCCTGCTGTTTTACACGCCGGCCGAGCTGACCCGCATCGTGCTGCGCTCGGCGCAGATTTTTGGTATCGCGTGTGATCCTGAGGGAGCAGCAGAAATCGCCAAGCGCTCGCGCGGCACGCCGCGAATTGCCAATCGACTGCTTCGCCGCGCGCGCGATTACGCGCAGGTTCGCGGCGATGGGCGGATTTCGCTGGACGCGGCGGAGGGCGCGATGCGCATGCTGAAGGTCGATGCAGAAGGCTTCGATGAGCTAGACCGTCGGCTGATGCGCAGCATCATTGAGAACTTCGACGGCGGTCCGGTAGGTGTTGAGTCCCTGGCAGCGGGCTTGTCAGAAGAGCGTGGAACGCTGGAAGACGTTATCGAACCCTACTTGATCCAGCAGGGCTTTTTGATACGCACCGCTCGTGGCCGCATGGCGTCGGCAAAAGCCTATCGACATCTAGGGCTGAAGCCTCCGGCGTCGCGTCCGGGCGACCTGTTTGACGAGACCGCAGATGCCTGATGTCGCAGCACAAATTGGTGCGGCGACGCCCTCGTTCAGCTGGCCGCTACGCGTCTACTGGGAAGATACGGATGCTGGCGGGGTGGTGTATCACGCGAGCTACCTGTGTTTCATTGAGCGCGCGCGCAGCGAGTGGCTGCGCGCGCTTGGTGTGTCGCAGAGCGAGTGGAAATTGCGTGCGGATCGCGTATTTGCAGTGAGTTCGGTTCGGGTCGATTTCCTTTTGCCGGCGCGGCTCGATGACGAGCTTGCGGCGAGTGTTGAACTGACAGATTTGCGCGGCGCCAGCATGAAGTTCGCGCAGGTGCTCACGCGTCCAGCGGACGGTGCGCTGCTGCTGCGAGCAAGCGTTCGCGCGGTCTGCCTGCGGGCCAGCGACTTTCGCCCTGCGCCGATTCCGCCGGATTTGACGGCATTGTTGCGCGCCGGCATTGCGCCGGTCTAAATGTTGTTATTCCAAAGCTAAAGTAAGACGTTCAGCTGACTCGACCTTCGACACGATCCATCGTCAATAGGCCTAGTCGTTAACACACAAGCCATTCAATAAGAATTCACGTGTCATACCTTTGCGGAGTGCCATCGATGTCCGAGATTTTTTCGCTGCGCCGTCTCATCACCGCAGGAGCGCTCGCCGTTGCGCCGATGTTGACGATCGCGCAAGACGCCATTCCGGCCCTGCCTGCGGATGCACCAACTGGCGGCATCGTGGTGAGCGAAGACGGGCTAGATCTGCTGAGCTTGATTCTTCATGCCAGTATTCCGGTGCAGGCCGTGATGGTGATTCTGGTGCTTGCTTCAGTCGCTTCATGGATGATCATCTTCCGCAAGAAGAAAGCGCTCGATGAGGCCTCGCGCGAGGCCAATACGTTTGAAGAGCGGTTTTGGTCTGGCGCGGACTTGTCCAGCCTGTTTCGCGAGGCGACCAACAAAGATCGCAACGTCGAAGGCCTAGAGGCCGTGTTTGAGGCGGGATTCCGTGAGTTCGCTCGCCTGCGCCAAAAGAAAGCAGTCGATGCGCGCACTCAGCTGGAAGGTGCGCAGCGCGCCATGCGTGCGCAGCTGTCGCGCGAGGTCGATACGCTCGAACATAACCTCGAATTTTTGGCGACGGTGGGGTCGATCAGCCCGTATATCGGCCTGCTCGGCACGGTGTGGGGAATCATGATCAGCTTCCACAGCTTGGCCAACGTTAAAGAGGCGACGATT
>JBBSIY010000262.1:0-5488 GCA_038257785.1 Lysobacterales bacterium | reverse complement strand
GGATGCCGCCCATCCGCTGCAGCTGACTGTCGACGCATTGGAGCGGGTGCAAGGGCCGGTTGAGCGCCTATCGCTGCGCAATCTTGATCTTGCCGAGGTCAGCCAGCTGGTGGCAGACACGCTGCACAGCACGCCCAACGACGTGGCCCCGCTGGCCGCACTGTGCATCGAAAAAACGCAGGGCAACCCATTTTTTCTCGGCCAGTTCCTAAGCGCTCTGCAGCAAAGCGGCGAGATCCACTACGTGCGCAGCGAGGGCGCCTGGCGCTGGGACATTGCGCAGATTCGTCAGCGCGGAATGACCGACAACGTCGTCGATCTGATGCTCGATAAGCTGCGCACCCTCCGGCCTGACACGCAAAACCTGCTGACGCTGGCGGCGCATTTGGGGGACAGTTTCGATCTGCGTCAGCTGATGGCGGTGTGCGCGTGTGACGCCGTGGCAGCGGCAGAAATGCTTTGGCCAGCGCTAGATGCCGGCATGCTGCTGCCGCTCAGTGAAGACTACAAGTTCATCCAGAATCAACGGAAGCTAGAGTCGTCGCGCTATCGTTTTCTGCATGATCGCGTGCAGCAGGCCGCGTATGCGCTGACGGCTGAAGATCGGCGCCTTGAAATACAGCTACGCAGCGGCCGTTTGCTGTTGGCAAGCAGTTCGCCTGCGGAGCTGGACGAGCGCCTGTTTACCGTCCTCGAGCATCTGAATCCGGCGATCGAATTCATCAGAGGTGAGGCCGAGCGGGCGCAGCTGCTGGCGCTAAATATTCGCGGCGGCGTGCGCGCTAAATCGGCGTCCGCGTTTGCAGCCGCCGTCGATCTGCTGCGCATGGCGAAAAATTTGCTGCCTGCCAACGCGTGGAAAACTGAGCCCGAGCAGACGCTGCACCTCTACCGCGAACTGGCAGAGGCCGAGTATCTGGCAGGCAACTTTGAGCACGCCGAGCGGCTATATCCAGAAGGCATTGCCTCCGCTGGCGATGTGCTCGCCAAAGTCAGCCTATGCCTCGTGCAGGTAGACCAGTTTCATATTCAAGGCCGATTTACCGAATCGTTCGACGTGCTTCTATTCGCGCTCGGCCTGCTTGGCGGTGAGTTTCCCGCTACCGATGCCTTAGCTAGCGAGCAGTTTCCAGCCGAGTTTGAGCGCGCGCAGAAGCTGCTCGGCTTGCGTAGTCATGAGCAGCTGTTGGCCTCGCCGGAGATGACGCAGGCTGAAATTCTGCTCGAGATGCGCATCTACTTTGCGCTCTCATATTCCACATACCAGACCGGTCGCTTTGGCGCGTTTGTGGTGAACGCCTGCCGCATGGTGCAGCGCAGTCTGACCCACGGTCATGGCGATCTGAGCTGCATCGGCTATGTCGCCTACGTAACCGCGATGTCGGTGATGGGCAAGCCGTATACCGAGTGCTATCGAATGGGCCAGCTGGCGCTGACGCTGGCTGAGAGCCGCGACAATGCCTACTTCAGACTGACCGTATACCAGTACTTTCCGGCCTTCTATCAGCACTGGGTAGAGCCGATCAGCAACACCTTCGGCTACTTGCAGGCCGGGCTTGAGCTAGGTCATGCCGGCATCAATCCGCTGTCGGCGGGCTTTTGCGCACTGCTGCGCTCGGTCAACAAGTTCGTCAAGGGCGTACCGCTCGACGAGTTGGAAAGCGAGTGCGAGCGCGGCTTAAAGTTTTTGCAGCGCAGCCGACAGCCGAATACCGAAGCCATGCTGCGCTATGGCGTCCTGCTACCGGCGCAGGCGCTGGCGGGCAAGTCGCTACATCCGCTGAGTTTCGATACCGAGACCAGCAACGCCGCGACCTACTTCAACGGTGACTACGCCACTCCGAGCATTCCGCTGGCGCTGTATACGTCGGCGATGATTCGGCACGCCTACCTGATGGGCGATGGCGCGCAGTGGCGGCAGTTTTCCGCCAAGCTCAGCATCATCAGTCAGACGCTTCCAGATGGACCGTCGTGGGTCGAGGCGAGCTTCTACACTGCGCTTGGTCTTCTGCGTTCGGACTTCTCCGACGATGCTTCCCTTGCCAGTAGTCGTGAAGCGGCGAAGCCATATGTCGAACGCTTTCGGCACTGGGCAGAAGGCTGCCGGGCTAACTTTCTCCACAAGTATCTACTGCTGGCCGCCGAAGAGGCGCGCAACAAAAACGACATCATGGCGGCGATGGACCTGTATGCGCAGGCGCTCGATGAAGCGAAAGATGCCGGGTTCCCCGGCTGCGAAGGCCTAGTCAGCGAGCGCTATGCTGAATTTTGGCTGGCGCAAAGCCAGCGTCAGCTGGCCAGCCACTTCATTCGCGACGCCTTCTTCCACTATCAGCGCTGGGGTGCGCTGGCCAAGTGTCGGCAGATCGAATCGAGGTGGTCGGATATCGCCTTCCGTCAGTTCGAGTTTAGGCAGACGGCAGTGGCGAAGACCTCCACGTTCCGCAACGTTACGGAGCAAACTGGCCTGCTTGACTTGCATTCGCTGCTCAAGGCGAGCCAGCTGCTGGCGAAAGAGATTCAGCTCGATTCGCTACTGCAAAAAATGCTCGCCGTGCTGCTGGAAAATGCCGGTGCCGAACGTGGCGCAATCCTTCAACACGACGACGAACAGCTGATCGTAGAAGCCGAGGGTGGCTTGATCGACGGACGCCGCGTTGACAGCCAGCGCATCAGCAGGAGGCTTGCTGATTACTCCGTCGATGCGCGGCCGCTGCTGCCTAACTCGTTGATCGAGTACGTGCGGTTAACGCGCACGACCTTGGTGCTGAACGACCCCGCCGCCGACGACCGTTTTTCATCGAGCCGCTATTTGCAGGCGCGGCAGCCGAAGTCAGTGATATGTCTGCCGGTGATAACGCAGGGCAAGCTGGTGGCGCTGGTCTACCTAGAAAATAGCCTGATGGAAAACGCCTTTACCGCGCGGCAGCAGCAGACCCTAGAGCTGCTCAGCGCGCAGGCCGCTATTTCGCTAGTCAACGCGCGCCTGTACGAAAACTTGGAGGAGAAAGTCGCGCTGCGCACCGATGAGCTGCGTCAGATGAGCTTGAAGGATGGTCTCACCGGCATCGCCAATCGACGCTACTTTGACGAGCAGCTGACCGTGGAGTGGCGACGCAGTCAGCGCAGCGGCCAGCCGCTGTCGCTATTGATGCTCGATATTGATCACTTCAAGCAGTTCAACGACCACTACGGCCACCTCGACGGCGACGGCTGCATTACCGAGGTGGCGCAAATGCTGCAAAAAGTGGCCAGCCGTTCAACTGACGTGGTGGCGCGCTACGGCGGCGAGGAGTTCGCCATTCTTCTGCCCGATACCGATGCCGAGGCGGCCGAGCGCGTTGCCGACACCTGTCTGCGCCATCTAGCGACACTGGCCATGGCGCATGCCAATTCCCCCGTTAGCGAGCGCGTCACCCTAAGCATTGGCATTTGCACCCTAGTCGTGGCTGATGAAGTGACGACGGAGACCTTGATCAGCCGCGCCGATCAAGCGCTGTATCGCGCCAAACACCAGGGCCGCGCTCGGTACTGCCACTACGCGGCAACGGAGTAGTCAGGCCGATTGTTTGGGGCAAACGTTGAACGATTGGCGCTTTCTGCGGCGAGGGTGAGTCGTATCATGACGACTTGGCGACTTGGTGCGGAAATCGTGACAAAACGCTTTGCCCACATGATTGCGCTCGCTGTGCTGCTGCCTCTGCTGCTGGTACGCCCGACCCATGCTGAAGACGGCGAGCAGGCCGCACTAGCTGGGCAGCGACTCGACGTGGTCGAAGTCACTGCCCAAAAGCGCCTACAACCCTTGAGCGAAGTGCCGCTGTCGCTGCACGTACTCGAAGGCGACGATCTTGCCGAGCAAAATATTCGCGACAGCAGCCAGCTGGGCGGGCAGGTGGCCAATGTGGTCATCACCCAAAACACCGCTGCCGGCACCACCCCCGCTGTCAATATTCGCGGCGTTGGCAATATCGACTACAACACGTCGACGACATCGCCGATTGGCGTGTATGTCGATAGTGTCGGCGGCGGCACGGCTAACTTCCATCTGCTCAATCTGTATGACGTTGACACCGTCGAGGTGCTGCGCGGCCCGCAGGGCACGCTATTCGGGCGCAACACGACGGGCGGTGCGCTACTGATCAACACCCGTCGGCCAGACGACACGCCAGGCGGCTATCTCAGCGCTGGTGTGGGCGAGCAGTCGCTGACCCGTTTCGGCTGTGCGTTCAACCTGCCGGTGAATGAGCAGGTGGCGATGCGTTTGGCTGTCGATACACAGGATTACGAGCTGTCGGTCAACAATCTTTATGCGCCGGCACCACGGGCCGGATTACGACAGACCGAAGGCCGGCTGTCGCTGCTGGGCACCTTCGAGGCGGTTGAGGTATTCGCCAAAGTGCATGCAGAGGATTGGTCAGGTGTGGCGACGCCGGTCAGACATATCGGCGTCATTGCGCAGCTTGCCGACCCGGCGACGGGAGCTGCCGCCATCACGTGCTCGCCGCGCGATGCCGGCAGCACGCGCTGCACGGATAGCTTTGGCTTCAACGTTGGCAGCGATGATCTGAACGATGTGGCGGTCAATCTCGACACCAACGGCGGCAGCCCGCACAGCACCGAAAGCTGGGGTGCTGATGTGCAGCTGAAGTTTCCGCTAGATGCCAGCAGCTATCTGGTTTCGATCAGCAGCATCAACCGACTTGAGCGCCTGCACTACTACAACGCGGATGCCAGTCCCTCGCGCTTTTTGGAGGGTTCGCTGCAAGTGGATACTGAGCTATTTACTCAGGAATTTCGCTATCACCGCGAGCTAGCGCGTGGCTACTTTATAGGCGGCGTCTACGCCTCAAAGGAGTCGCTGACGCAAGACTTCTTCATTGATCTGTTTCGTGATTTCCGCGCGTCGCCAGCGTTGTTTAGCAATGCGGCGCAGATTCTCTACGACAACGCGATCGATCCCGAGTCGCAGGCGGCATTCGTCAACTTCGACTATCCGTTGACCTCGGACACCACGCTGACCAGCGGCCTGCGCTACACCCGCGAACGTACTGACTATCGCGCCATTGGCAAGGTCAACGTGCCGACGATGGTTGGCGACGACGTGGGGATTGTGCTGCCGGCGTGGGATGTCAGCGGCAGCGTGCGCGACAGCAATCTGTCGGGCAAATTGGCGCTCAATCATCAATGGTCGAACGGCTTCAACACCTGGATTAGCGCGGCACGCGGGTTCAAGAGCGGTGGCTACAACGGCGCGATTGCTTTCAGCGCCGAAGAGGTTGGACGCAACGAGTACGGAAGCGAAACGCTGAATGCGTATGAGCTGGGCGGGAATATCTTCTGGGATGCACAGCGGCTCGCGTTGCAGTACTCGCTGTTCTACTACGACTATCAGGACCAGCAGGTGTTCATGAACACGCCTTCAAGCGTGCCGAATGCGCCGCCGCTGCAGCTGCTCGACAACGTCGGCGAATCACGCCTGTTCGGG
>JBBSIY010000261.1:0-5501 GCA_038257785.1 Lysobacterales bacterium | reverse complement strand
GTCGCGATTGAGGCAAACGGCGTACACGTCTCGGGGGGTGTCCAAGGCCTTTAGCAGGGACGTTGCTTCGCCGGTCAGCTGCGAAGCGCCAGCAAAACGGGCGACGGCTTCCACGCGCTCGTCATATATCCAGATATCGAAGTCGAGATAGCGAGCGAGATCGAACAAGGCCAATCCGCAGTGGCCGCCACCGATAATCAGCAGGCGTGCGTCGGGATCAATCTCTTGCGTGCCGCCGCCAGTGTCCGCCGCGCTTAATGTCACCGTCTTGCCCGCCCGCAGCTGTTCCGCAATCTCAGCTACTCGCTGGAGGTCCTGCTCACCGTGCCAAAGACGCAGGCCAATCCGCATGAGCCCACCACAAATGCCGGCAGCCCCCGCGCGGCCGGTCAGATCAATCTCAAGCTCGGCAGCTACTTCGCTGCTTGCCAGCAGCAGGCGGGCGGCGTCGATAACGCGTGCTTCCGCCATGCCCCCGCCGACGCTGCCGTGACAGTCAGTGCTGGCAATCAGCATGAGGCTGCCGCCTTTGCGCGGAGTGGCACCGCGCGTTTCCAGCACGCTGGCGAGCACCACTGGGCCAGACGCCAGCTCAGCGAACAGGCGTGCGAACAAGCGCTCGCTCACCTTCGCTGCTGCTCGGTTGCTTGAAAGATGCGCTCGGGTGTCGCAGGTACGGCTAGTTGAACCGTCTTCTGGCTTCCAAATGCGGCAACTGCCTCACGCAGCGCCTCACGCACGCTCATTGCCAGCATAAGTGGCGGCTCGCCAACGGCTTTGCTGCCAAAAACTACCTGCATACCCGGTGCTTCGGCTCGGCGAAAAAGGTCTAAGCGGAAATCTGTGGGCACTTCACCAACCGTCGGAATTTTGTAGGTACTCGGCGCGTCAGTGAGAAGTTTACCGGCACTGCTCCAACGCAGTTCCTCACACGTCAACCAGCCTAGGCCTTGCACAAAGCCCCCTTCAATCTGCCCACGATCAATCGCTTCCGCAAGAGAATCGCCAACATCGTGCAGAAGATCCACGCGGCGCAGTTCATGCACGCCGGTGTAACCGCAGACTTCAACCTCACTGACCGCGGCGCCGAAGGCAAAGTAATAGAACGGATGGCCGCGCCCGGCTATGGGGTCCCAGCTCAATCCGGGGGTGCGATAGAAGCCCGTCGACGAAAGGCTGATCCGCGCGCGGTAAGCAGCGCCCACGACCTCGTCAAAGCGTAGGCAGCGCGAGCGTTCATCAGTGAGAAACACCTCGTCGTCGGCAAATCGCACGTGCTCGG
This sequence comes from Lysobacterales bacterium, assembly GCA_038257785.1. Lineage (GTDB taxonomy): Bacteria > Pseudomonadota > Gammaproteobacteria > Xanthomonadales > Xanthomonadaceae > JANNWF01. The sequence continues at coordinate 4,219 of JBBSIY010000261.1, read as the reverse complement.
CTTCGCCGCCCAGTAGCTGTGCAGCAACCGGACGCAGCCGACCCACCAGCGTTGCGCATGCCGCTTTGACCGCCTGGCCATTCAGATCAGTGCCGCTGCTGGCCGCCGTCGCCGAGGTGTTGGGCACTTTGTCAGTGCTGGTCGGCATGATGCGAATGCGCGCCGCGCTGACGCCCAGCACGCGGCTGGCGATAACCAGCATTTTGGTGTGCAGGCCTTGCCCCATCTCGGTGCCACCATGATTGAGCTGCACGCTGCCATCGCTGTAAATGTGCGCGAGCGCGCCGGCCTGGTTGTACTCTGTTTTATTGAAAGAAATTCCAAACTTAACTGGCGTGATCGCGATGCCGCGCTTGCGCTGAGTGTGTCGCTCATTGAACGCCGCAATCTGCTGCCTGCGGGACTCGAAATCGCTGCTAGTCAGCAGCTGATCCCAAAGTGCAGGCAGGTAGTTATCGACGACGGGTTGGCCGTAGTGAGTCGTGTTGCGATCAGGTGAGCCAGGCGTGGGTGGCTGATAGAAGTTTCGCTCGCGCACTAGGTGCGCTGGCAGGCCAAGTGCTCGCGCTACCCGATCCATCACTTCCTCGCCGACCAGCATGCCCTGCGGCCCACCAAATCCGCGAAACGCGGTGTTGGACGCGAGGTGGGTGCGCGCAATGAGGCCGGTGATCGCGATATCAGGAACAAAGTAGGCGTTGTCGACGTGCACCATCGCGCGCATCAATACGGGCGGAGATAGGTCGCAGCTCCAGCCGCCGTCCGCAATCAGTTTGATCTGCAGCGCGAGCAACATTCCCTCCGAGTCGAAACCTACCTCGTAGCGCGCCAGAAACGGATGCCGCTTGCCGGTCATCTGCATGTCGAGCCCGCGGCTCAGCTTGATCCGTACAGGGCGACCAGTGACCTTGGCCGCGAGCGCGGCAATCGCCGCGTAGGGATTGGCCTGCGTTTCCTTTCCACCAAAGCCTCCACCCATGCGCAAACTGCGGCACACAACTTGGTGCGCCGGCACGCCAAGCACGCGCGCCACGATGATCTGGGTTTCGGTTGGATGCTGCGTGGATGCGGTGATGTGTACTGTTCCCTCACCGTCAATCTCTACCCAGCTGGTCTGAGTTTCGAGATAGAAGTGATCCTGACCGCCGATCACCAATTCGCCCGTTAACCTATGCGCGGCGCCGGCAAGTCCCGCCGCGACATCGCCGCGCGCAACTTTCGCCGGCGGCAGATGAAAGGCCTCGGCGGCGATGGCTTGTTCGATGCTGAGGATCGCCGGCAGTGGCGCGTACTCGACCCGGACGTGTTTGGCCGCCGCAGCGGCGAGGGCTTCATCGTCAGCCACTATCCATGCGACGGCTTGGCCGTGGAAGCTGACGTGGCCAGCCGGTATCAGCGGCTCGTCGTGCAGTATCGGACCGGTGTCGTTCTCGCCTGGAATGTCCGCAGCGGTGAGCACGGCGCGAACGCCGGGCATGCATCGCGCGTTGGTCACATCGATCGACACAATCGTCGCGTGTGCATGCGGTGACTGCACCGGATAGACGCTGAGCATGCCTTCCGTCGGCCGCTGTTCGTCGGTGTAAATCGCGCGTCCGGTGACATGCCCAACGGCGCTTTCGTGCCGCCAGCTCGCCGAGCGCTTGCTCATGAGGTTAGCTCCGCGACGAAGCGAAGAAACAAGCTAGCGCACAAGGCGCGGCGATAGTCGCTGCCGGCCCGGTGATCACTCAGCGGTTCGAATTCGGCGCGCAGCCTATCGGCAGCTTCGGCAAGCGTTTCGCTGTTTAGCTGCCTGCCGTGCAGAAAGCCTTCTGTTGCGCCCGCGCGCACTGGAATGGCCGCTACACCGCCGTAGGCAAGCCGTACATGGTGAACCTGTCCCGCATCATCTAAGCCCAGCGCAAAGGCGGCGGCAACAATGCTGATGTCATCGGTCTGCCGCTTCGCAACTTTGGCGCTGGCCGTCAATAGATCACTGCGCCTCGGCAGCGTGACGGCAAGGATGATCTCGTCATCGCGCCGCGCGGTCTTGCGATAGTCGACGAAGAACTCATTGATCGGCACGTCGCGTTTGCCGTCAACGCCCTGTAAATGGATCACCGCATCCAGCGCCAGCAGCACAGGCAGCAGGTCTCCAATGGGTGATGCGCTGCCGAGATTGCCGCCAAACGTCGCGCGATTGCGCACCTGTCGGCCGGCGAACCACGGCAGCATTTGATCCAACGCCGGAAATAACCCGGCCAGCGAAGATTCCAGCTGCGTCAACGGCAGTCCAGCGCCGATTCGTACTGAGTCGGCGTCGATATCCAGCGACTGAAGTTCGACGATTCGATCTAGCGCAATCAGCACGGGCGCAACTGGCTGGCCGTGACTAAGATTTACACCGAGGTCAGTGCCGCCGGCCAACCATGCGGATTTCGGATTTGCAGCCTTTAGCGCCAAGGCATCTTCAATGCGTGTGGGGCTAAAGAAATCTGCCATGTTCGAGGCGGGCAGGGGACTCCGCTTTGACATGCGCAGGGCTGAGAATCGCGCATCGACCGGTGCGTCTGCCTTTAGCTGTGACGCAGCCTGCCGAATCGGGCCATAGCCTGTGCAGCGACACAGATTGCCGGCGATCGCGTGGTCGTCCAAGGCACCTTCGTGGAGACCGACAAACAGACTCATCACGAAACCAGGCGTGCAGTAGCCGCACTGCGACCCCGCAGAGTCCACCATTGCCTGCTGCACCGGATGCAGCGTATCTGCGTCAGCCAGTGCTTCGACAGTGAAGACTTCACGCGCAACGACAGCACCCATCGGCAGCAGGCAGCTGTTAACTGCCACGTAACGTGAGCCGCCGACGCCATCAGCCTCAAGCAACGCCACCGTGCAGGCACCGCAGTCGCCGTCTGCACAGCCTTCCTTGGTGCCACTCAGACGCTGCCGCTTGAGCCAGCGCAGCAGCGACTCGCGCGGGTCAGATTCGCCCAGTGACGCACTCTCACCGTTAAGCAGGAAAGTTGGGTTTTTGCTCATGCGTCAATAATAAGCGGTGGCTGCGGGCGTGGCGACGGAAAGCGAGGACCCATGGCGTTCGATGCAACGATGAAGAGGACGCCGAAGCACGCGCGAAAGCGTTCAACGCAAAGATGCAAAGGACGCAAAGAAGAGCGAGAAGGCAACGAAGAAGTGCGCAGGGATATGCTGCTGCATCGGACGTGCTACATCGCCCAACACGCAAAAATGCGCGGCGCTTTTGCTGCTCTTTGCGTCCTTTGCGTTGCGTTGAAGGTTTTGATTCTGCTCTCGTGTTCGCAGAGGCAGGCAGCCGCCTAGTCGCAGCCGCCACCTTCGGGCAGACTCCCACTCATATTTAGAAAGGAATTCCCAATGGCCGTGTCTGCGGACCAATTGCCCGACTTTTTGCGCGGCCTGCCGAAGGCTGAGCTGCATATCCATATCGAAGGTTCGCTAGAGCCAGAGTTGATCTTCGCGTTGGCTAAGCGCAATGGTGTGACGCTCGCCTACGCGGATGTTGAATCGCTGCGCGCGGCCTATGCGTTTAACGATTTGCAGAGCTTTCTCGATATCTACTACGCCGGTGCCAGCGTTTTGCTACAGGAGGACGATTTTTTCGACATGGCGTGGGCGTACTTTCTGCGTGCCGAGGCCGACAACATTCTGCACGCGGAGCTGTTCTTCGATCCACAGACCCACACGGCACGCGGCGTGCCGATGGCGACCGTGATCAATGGCCTGCGTCGCGCCTGTGACAGGGCGTATAGCGAGCTCGGCGTGCGTGGAGAGTTGATCCTGTGTTTCCTGCGTCATCTAAGTGAGGATGAGGCGATCGAGACCCTGCAGCAGGCGCTGCCATTTCGCGAACAGTTTATCGGCGTCGGGCTTGATTCCAGCGAGGTGGGTCACCCGCCGGAAAAATTTGCTCGGGTATTTGCGAAAGCCCGCGAGCTGGGCCTACGCATCGTTGCTCATGCCGGCGAAGAGGGTCCGCCGGCTTACATTTGGAGCGCGTTAGATGTGCTCAAAGCTGAGCGCATCGATCACGGCGTGCAGTCGCTGAAAGATCCGACGCTGGTGCAGCGTCTGGCAGCCGAACGCATACCGTTGACGGTGTGTCCGTTCTCCAATATCAAACTCTGCGTGTTCGACTCGCTCGACCAGCACAACCTGCGCCAGCTGCTCGATGCGGGCCTGATGGCGACGGTCAATTCAG
>JBBSIY010000260.1:0-5508 GCA_038257785.1 Lysobacterales bacterium | reverse complement strand
GGTGCGGCCTGGGCTCTCGGGCATCGCGCCGAACCCGGCCTGCTGGCGCTGGTCAAACGGCGCGCGTGGATTTCACTCGCGCTGCTGCTGCTGGCGGCCGCACTGTTGACCGCCGTGCTGGCGTGGCCAATCTCGCAACTGCTCACTCACGGATCGCTATCGGCAACGCTGATCGCCAGCGCTGCGGTCGCGCTCGGTGGGCTAGCGGTGTGGCGCTACTGGCCTGCACCGCTGCTGCCTTTGATTGATCCGGTGCGGACCGATCTAGGCCGCGCTGATTCAAGCCGCGCCGCGCGGCGTCCGCGTCCGGCATCCGCCTTGCGGCAAGGGCGCGCGCTAGCGCAGTCAGACCCTTCTGCTGGACGCGGCCTACTCGCGACGATTTTGCTGCTGCTGCTGGTGCTTGGCGCCATTGGCTTGGGCTTGGGCGACGATCGTTTGCCAAGCGCTTGGCGCTTCGTGGCGTTTCCGCTGTGGAGCCTCTTGCTGGCGCCGTTCTTCAGTTTTGCCCTACTCGCCTTAGTCGAGCCGGCGCGACTGGCCTCATCACGTAGCGACCTGCCATCTGCAGTCACCACGCCGAGCGCCACCCTCGAACCGCAGCTGCTGTTGCCGGCGGGCCTTGATCCGACCATGCGTCTGTATGCAGTGGCCCGAACGGGACGGGTCGAGCTAGCGCTGGCTGAACTCGACATGGGTGCCGATGCGCACGCGCTGCCGGACCCGAGCCAGCGCGATCAGCGCACCTTGGCCATGCTCGCCGCCGTGCTGAGTGACGTGCGCTTGCTGCGGGCGCTGATTCAGCGCGGCGTTGACCTCAATCGTCGCCACGCCGGTCTGACGCCGCTGCTGGCCGCCACGCGTGACAGCCTGCGTGGGCGTCCAGAGTCCGTCATGACTCTGCTGGCCAACGGCGCGGACCCGCGTGCAACCGATTCCGAAGGCCGCACACCGCTGCACTTTGCCGCGCTGCTGGATGATCCAGAAGTAGCTGCGCTGCTGCTCGATGCGAACGCGCAGATTGATGCCTGCAACCGCGACGGCTACAGCCCGCTTGGGGTTGCCTGTGGTGCCGGCAACTGGCGTATGGCGCGTTTTTTCCTTGATCGCAAAGCAAAGCCGGAACCGGCCGGTGGTCAGTCAGCCTTGATCGCAGCATGCAGCGGCGAAGACGACACCGCGGGTTTACAGCTGCTGATCAAATATAAGGCCAACGTCAATGCGCGCGGACGGCTCGGTCGCAGCGCGCTGATGGCGGCGAGCCTCGCCGGCAATAGCGACATCGTGGAGGCCTTGCTGGCGGCGGGCGCAGACGTCAATGCCGCTGACGAACACGCAGTGACCGCACTGTTGGAAGCTGCGCGCGCTGGCGCAACGGACGTGGTGAGGCGACTCGCTGAGGCGGTGCCAAACGCCCAGGCCTGCGACAGCAGCGAGCGAAATGCGCTCGCCCTAGCCTGTGGTTCGGCCAACGCCAGCGCCGACACCATTGCGGCACTGCTGCACCTCGGCGTCGATTCGCAACGCGCCGCAAGCGACGGCAGGCGTCCCATCGACGTCGCCATTGCCAGCGGACGATGGCCGCTGGTGGCGGCGCTTGATCCCGGCTATCCGCTGCCTTCGTCGCTCGATAGCCAACAGCGCGCGGCGATCGTTGAGCGGGCCGCTGAGGACCATCGTCCGTGGCGCGAACGTCTGCACATCGCGCTGCTCGATAACGATGTTGTCAGCGTCGATCAGCTGCTGCGTCACGCGTGTGAGCCAGACGTTTGCGCCGAGCTATTCGATAGCCTCGGCAGTCAGCTAACGCCCACGCTGCGGCAGCGTTTGGCGTTTCACATCGACATCAACGGCATACACGCGGACGGCATGTCGCGTCTGTGGCGGGCTCTTGATAGCGCCGATGGCGATGGCATTGACGCGCTTATTGAACGCGGCGCATCGTCGGGTGGTAGCGGGGGCTTGGCGCGCTATCTCAGAGCGTGTTTGCGCCTCACCAAGAACAGCGCCAGTGAAGAGCGGCGCGCGCGCGCGCTGCTAGCGAGCGGTGCCGATGCATTCGCGAGCGCGGCCGGCGATCCTGCCATCACGATGGCCATTCGTATTGGCTGGCTCGGACTCCTGGCCGACCTCCTAGCCTGCGGCGTCGATCCGCACACGGCTGACGCGCGCGGCGAAAGTGCTTTGATAATCGCCACCACGCGTCGCTGCTTTGAGGCGATGCCGCTGCTGTTGCGAGCCGGCGCACGGCCCGACATGCCGACGGCCGACGGGCGAACCGCGCGCGGCGCGGCGCTAGCGCAGGGCGACAAACAAGCGATTGAGTGGCTGGACTGGTCGGGCTGGCGTTTGCCGGGCCGCCCCTTGCGCGAAACCGACCTAGTGGCAGCAGCGGCCATCGGCGACCGCGATGCCGTGCGGCGTTTGCTGATGCTCGGTCTACCGGTCGATGGCCTCGATGCACAGGGTGCCAGCGCGCTGCTGCGCGCCTGCGGCAGCGGCCATGCCGAGGTGGTGACCGAGCTACTCGACAACGGTGCCGATGCCGCACTTGCCGCCACCAGCGGCGCAACTTGCCTGAGCGCGGCGGTGAGTCGTCATCAGCTCGACGTTATCGCGGTGCTGCTCAGTCACGGCGTGGCCGCCGATCAGCCGCTGCCCGGCGAGATCACACCGCTGATGGTCGCCGCCGCGCTCGGTCTGCCGGAGGTCTGCCGGGTTCTGCTGAAAGCGGACGCCAACGTGCGTGCGACCGATCATCGCGGCGGCACGGTGCTGCACGCGCTGGCGCAGTTCGGCTTTAGCGCCCGCGAGCAGCGCCGCGTGATGAACACCTGGGACGTGTTGCTAGACGCTGGCGCGTCGGCAGATGCGCGCAATTCAGACGGCCTATCGCCGCTGCTGCTGCTGCTCGGGTCACGCATGGAGGCGGGTGCCAACGCCGATGAAGATTGCCTATCGGCGCAGGTCGAACGCCTCCTTAAGACGCAGCCCGATCTCGACGCCCGAGATGGTCGCGGCTTCGGCCCGTTGCATCTGGCTGCCCTGCACGGGCAGCTGCGTATCGTGCGTCGGCTGCTCAGCGCAGGTGCCGAACGCACCGCCCGCGATGGCTTGAATCGTCTGCCACACGACATCGCTGTAATGCGTGGATTTGTCGATATCGCGCACGAGCTGACACCCATCGCAGCAGCCGGCGCGCCGTCGATGGCCCGTCTGTTACGCGACCCATCTCAGTAGTCGATCGGGCCGTGAGCAACCCTCCTCGGATGCAATTTGCCAACATTCAGCGCGTTTTTATGCGCGCCCTCTACACCTTCACCATGTACTTGGTGACGCCGGTCATTCTCTATCGACTAGCGACGCGCGGACTGAAAATGCGCGGCTACTACGGGCGCTGGCGCGAACGCTTCGGCTTCTTCCCGTCGCCCAAGTTTCAGGGAAGCCTCTGGGTACACGCGGTATCCGTTGGCGAGGTCAACGCCGCCGCGCCGCTGATTGATGCCCTGCGTCTTCGCTACTCCGACCGCGCCTGCGTCGTCACCACAGTGACGCCGACCGGCTCTGATCGCGTGCGCCAGCTGTGGGGCGACGCGGTGTTTCATGTCTATTTGCCATACGACCTCCCGGCTGCGATACGCCGTTTCTTGGATCGCGTCCAGCCGTCGCTGGTGGTGATCATGGAAACCGAAATCTGGCCCAACCTGTTTCTGGAATGCCGCGACCGCGATCTACCCATCGTTATCGCCAATGCGCGACTGTCGCAAAAATCGCTGCGCGGTTACGGCCCCGTGCGCTCGCTGGCGCGTGAGGCGATCCGCTGCGCACGCTTTGTCGCGGCGCAGTCGCAAATCGACGGCGAACGTTTTCTAGCGCTGGGCACCGACCCCGCGCGGCTGGAGATTGTCGGCAATCTTAAGTTCGACATGCGCGTCCCCGAAGGCCTGCCCTATCAGTCGGCCAACTGGCGCGAAGGCTGGGGCGCGCTGCGGCCGGTGTGGATCGCCGCCAGCACCCATGAGGGCGAAGAGCTTGCCGTGCTCGAAGCCCACTCGCGCGTGCTCGGACGTTTTCCAGATGCGCTGCTGCTGGTCGCACCGCGCCATCCCGAGCGCTTCAAACCGATGTCGCAGCTGTGCCGCAGCTACGGCTTTGCCACCGCTACGCGCAGCGAAGATGGCCTACCCGATTCGCGCGTGCAGTGCTTTGTGATCGACACGCTGGGCGAGCTAGTGCCGTTTCTGGCAGCGGCCGACGTGGCGTTTGTCGCCGGTAGCCTTGATCCGATCGGCGGCCACAACGTCCTTGAGCCCGCCGCGCTTGGCGTCCCCGTGCTGGTCGGCCCACACACGCACAACTTCAGCGAAGTGACCGATATGCTGCTAGATCGCGGCGCCGCCCTGCGCATCAATGACTCTGACGGATTAGCTAGCGTGCTGCAGTCGCTGCTCGGCGACACCGAGCGTCGCCGCCAGATGGGCGTCATGGGTCTAGAAGCAGTCGCCAGCTCACGCGGCGCCGTCGCGCGCTCGCTGCAGCGGATTGAAGTGATCTTGCCGCCGAATGAGGGTTAAGCCTCGCACCTACCAGGCTCGACGGCGAGCAAGATGCGAACGCCGTGCGCTCGTTCGGCAATTCGCGTCCGCGTAAGGATTTCTGCGCGGATGTTTTCGAGGATGGTTACGGCAATGGTCGTAGGCCAACTCTAGCGAGGCTCCGCAGGAAGCCGATGGACGCGATGCCGCCGCCCTTCCCTGCTCTCACTAACGCCCACAGGATCACGGGCGCGAAAGGCCAGTGGCAGGAGCACCACGCTCGCCACTGCCATCCAGTCAGCTCGACAGCGTCACCCGCCAGCAGTTGCTCGCCAGCTCCTCGCAACCGATCTCGATTGCCAGAAACTTCTCGATCAGTGCCGCGTTGCTGCGCAGGGGCTCGCTCGGTGCCGTGGTGGTGAACGCGCCGCCGCCAGCCAGTGCCAACGGCAGCAGCAGCTGGTCGGACAGGTGCTCCTCGATGACGGCACCACTCGCCAGAAAGCGCTGCACATCACCGGACAGCCGGCCGGCCACCACTTCGGCCGTGACGCCGCGCGCGCCGTGGCCCGCAAACGTCGACACGTGCTCGCCAAAGCCCGCATTCACCAGCAGCACGTTGCCAGGGCCAAGCCCGTTGCGCTCGCTGCGCAAATGCAGCGCGCCTTCATCGATGCCTAGGTTCTCGCGCAACACCGCCAGTTCACGCCGCCCAATGGCCGACGACAAGCCGGACAGCAGCGCAGTAGCGCTCATGCCGAATGGGCTGCCGCGTTCGCACCATGTGGGTTGTCCCAGCAAGGGGCTCGCGCCGATGCGCGCCTGCAGGACGCCACCGCCGGCCGGGGCAAAGCCGTGGCGCACGAGCTCAACGTCGATGTCGATGCCGATCTCGCGCATGCGCGGCATCCAGCTGGCAGCGATGAAGTCAGCGCTGGGCGCAAGCGGGTTGTGGGTGCCGCCCTCGATCCGC
>JBBSIY010000259.1:0-5535 GCA_038257785.1 Lysobacterales bacterium | reverse complement strand
TATTTTATGGGCGCAGTCTTCGCTCGAATCGCAATGATTGGAGCTCTGTTCACCGCTCTCTCGCAAGCAACCTCTGTGGACTTTTTGGTTGGCCTTGCTGTCCTCGGAGCGGGAGTTGTGGTCGAGGCCTATCAGTGGGTCAGGAAAGGACTCGAAACCGGCATCGGCAAGCTCGTGGGTGCAACGCTGGCTGCGATGCTAATTTCATTGGCATCCGCAGGGTCGGGACAACTGATCCATCACGCGACACGCGAAGCGCCGTCCAATTTTCCGTTGGCACTCACGTTTTTTGCCGTAGTCGTTGGTATCCAGAACGTGCTCGTTGCCACTTGGGCAATGGGATTACTGCTAGCAACAATTGGAATCCTCGTCCCATTCCTATCGATATTTCGACGCGACATCAGCGTTAAGGTTAGTGCGCTCCTTGGGCAGGATGGGCCTAAACAGACAAACTTTTTTTGACAGAACGTTCTTCATGTGGGGCGCAAGGGCAGTGGCCGCAAGTTCAATTTTCCTCACTTGCATTAGGGGCGCTCAGTGGTGGAGGCAAACGAGCCGACGAGTTGGGGGTTGCGGCGGTTAGAAATTTTGCTTGCAGCTTGGAAATGTATGAGTTCGACCCATGCGCACAGAAGGGTGAACGGATCGCCCGGCTAAGTGATGAAGTCGTGCTTGTAGGTCGGCAAGATAGTCATGCCGACACCAACTAGTCCTTGTGTGAATAGCGGGGTGGTCTTCCGCTCTACCGAATGCGCGTGCCGGTGGAAAAGCATCACTGCTCCGCTGCCGAGCGATCACCTGCTGGCTGGGATGATCAGGCCGCTGTCGGCCCATTTCGTCCATTCGGCGCATCCCTGAGGAAAGATCACAAGCAGCATCTAGCTCAGGTGCCAAGCTCTGCAGTTTCAGTGGCTTCGGATTTATTTCTGACTCAGCCGCTGGCTCTGTCTGACGAACTAAACCCGACCCATTCTTGATTGACCATGGCCACCTGCGCCATCCCTATCGAAGCATCACCCCAGCTTCAGCCAGAAGCAGGCGGGGCTTCGATGGCCGGCAATAACGCCTCCAGCGGAATACGCTCACCGGGCTTTTCCTTCATTTGCACGGTGCCGTTGCGTTCGCCCAGCGCCCACTGCACGTCGTAGCCCACGATCACTTCGCGGCTGCCAACTTCAATCTGCGGGCCGGCGGGCGCTTGATCGACCCGCAGTTCGGTGATTGCGCCCGCTTCGTCGCGCACCTGGACGGTGTATCCGACTACTTCGTCTTTCTCTTCTGGCAGATTTCGACAGACGGTTTCGACATCCGTATAGCGTTGTCCGCCCTGATGGCGACGGTCGATTTCACGCCCGGCCAGTGCGCCACCGACGGCGCCAGCCACGGTAGCGGCGCGACGCCCGCTGCCGCCACCCACCTGATTGCCGAGAAGCCCACCGACGACAGCACCGACAACTGCACCGTCCTTGTCGCCAAATCTCTCCGCGCGGCGGCGTTCGACCACCTGCTCCTCACACACTTCACGGTTCACGGTGCGTGTCTCATTCAACGGCGTCACCGTAAGCACCTCGGCGAAGACGGGTTCACTGGCGGTAACCGCTGTGAACGATTTCACCTCGGCCATAGGTTGCTGTTGGCAAGCTGCAAGCAGCGCCATCGTCAACACGCTCAGCATCCCAACTTTGGTTGCCCTCATGACCCTTCCTCCGTGAATTCATTAGTTCCACAATCTGCGAAAAACAGCCTGAACGCGATGCGAATTTGACGGTTGCGCCTGAATGAATAGCCGCTGTTCGCTCGCTTTGGTGTCCAAAATGCGACGTGGATCTTGGTTGGCTGAAGCCATCGGCTATCGGCGCGGACTGATCAGCAAATGAACGAACCGTTCAGGCAGCTTGGGTAAGTCTGGCTACTGAGGCACACTCCGCGCCTCGCTGCCCTGATTTGAGGTTCGCCATGCGCCTTCTCGCTTCGATCTTTGTGCTCGCGGCTGCCTACGTCGCACCAGCAGCAGCCCAGCTGCCGCCCGACCTCCAGATCGTGCAGCAGTCGGCAGGATTTTCCGACATCACTGGCATCCGCGCACCGCCTAGCGGGAGTGGTCGCCTGTTTGTGCTCGAACAAAGCGGGCGAATCAAAATTCTCAGCGGCAGTACGACGGCAGCCACGCCCTTCCTTCGCCTGTGCGCTAGCGCTGCCGCGGGTTGCTTTGTACCGCCAGGTGGCTTCACGTCGGGCGGCGAACGCGGACTGCTTGGGCTCGCATTTCACCCGCTTTACGCCAACAATCGTTTCGTCTATCTCAACTACACCAACGGCGGTGGCAATACGACGATTGCGCGCTTTCAGACCTCGGCGGGCGATCCAAACCTCGCTGATACCGGCACATTCACCATCTTGTTGAACGTCGCGCAGGACTTCAGCAACCACAATGGCGGCGATATTCATTTCGGAGCCGATGGCTATCTTTACGTTGGTATGGGTGACGGCGGCAGTGGCGGCGACCCGTGTGCTCGCGCGCAAACGCTGAATCCCGCGCTGCTCAACAACACCTGTGGCCAGACCTCGGGCAACTCTCGCGCCCTGCTGGGCAAGATGCTACGCATCGACATCGACAGCACCACACCGGCGGGCAGCAATCGTCTGTGCGCAGCAGCGGCCGACGGCTCTGCCCCTTACGCGATTCCCGACACCAATCCCTTCTTCAGCACCACATCAAACTGCGCTGAAATCTGGGCATCTGGTCTGCGAAACCCATTTCGTTTCTCATTTGATCGCGAGACGAAAGACATGCTGATTGGTGATGTCGGCCAGAGCGCGCGCGAAGAGGTTAACCTTGAGCCTGCGGACTCACCCGGCGGCCTTAACTACGGCTGGCGCTGCCGGGAGGGCACTCTGACAAACAATACGGCAGCGCCGGTATGCAACGCGCCGCCTGCATTCACTGCGCCAATATTCGACAACGACAGAAGCAACAATCGCTGCTCCATCACCGGTGGCTACCGCTATCGCGGCCCGGCACCGACGCTGGACGGCCTATATTTCTTCGGTGACTTTTGCGAAGGCTGGGTGCGTATCGCGACCGAGGCCGCAGGCACGTGGACACAGCAGCGCTGGCCGACCGTCGCCGGCAACATTGGCAACATCCGCACCTTTGGTGAAGATGCCAGCGGCAATGTCTATGTGGGCACGTCGTCCACGGTCTTCCTGATAACGGGCACCGTGCCGATCAACACGATCTTCATCAACGGCTTTGAGCCGTGATGCAGATCGGCTGACCGCGGCCAGCCATCCGCGCGCCTGAGCCCTCGGCGCGACTCGCTTGATCACCATCATTGCAGGCGTGATGACGTGGCTGATCGGGATGTTTCTGATTGGGCTCGGCTTACTTTGCCTTTACGACGGCGCGCGCGCGACGCGCTTTTTGAGCAGCTTCGCAACGTCGCTGTCGGTGCATTTGATTGAGCTGGCTTTGCGCCTAGTTGCTGGAGTCGGCTTGCTGCTGCACGCGCCGCAGATGCGGTTCGGCGGAGCTTTCAACATGCTGGGCTGGGTGCTGATCATCAGCTCACTAGCGTTGCTGATCTTGCCTTGGCGCGTGCACCACCGCTTCGCTTCACAAGCGGTACCCATGGCCACCCGCTATATCGGCGTTCTCGGTGCGTCCTCGCTCGCTATCGGCGTGTTCGTCTGGTGGGCTATGTGGGCCGGCCCCTGACGTATGACAGATCGTCACTTTCCTTGAAAACTGCAGGCGCTGCCTTGAACACCCATTCGCCTAGCCGTCATTGCGAGCCGCCGTCGGCGCTGTGGCAATCCAGGTAACGCGGAGCTCTCGCCCATAGCGCGCTTGCTCATACAGCCGCTGGATTGCAACGGCCGATGAAGCCGGCTTCGCAAAGACGACTGTGCGGAGTGATGGTTCAAGGCAGCAGCTGCAGTTTTTATGGAAGCCGAAATCTCGCAATGACGAGCTACTGGTTTTGAAGAATCAAAGACTCACCACATGGGTTCATGGAGAGGCCGGTTGCATTGGGCGCGACACTCCAAAAATCGCGCACGGGATCTCGCAATTCGCGAGTATCCCGTGCGCCTTGGATTGCCACAGCGCCTGCGGCGCTTCGCAATGACGGTGTCGTTGAACTCGGGTTCAAGCCGCAGCCCACACGTTCATTAGCAACAGAAATCTGGCAACGACGGCGGCTAGTTACGCCGCCGTCTTTTCTTCCTGGAACTGCTCTTCCTCAGTCGATCCGGTCAGCGCGGTGGTGGATGACTTGCCGCCCTGAATCGTCTGCGTCACGGCGTCGAAGTAGCCCGTGCCTACCTCGCGCTGATGCTTGACCGCAGTGAAGCCGCGATCCGCCGCTGCGAACTCAGCCTCCTGCAGCTCGACGAAGGCGCTCATCTGGCGACGCGCGTAGCCGTGGGCAAGATTGAACATGCCGTAGTTGAGTGAGTGGAAACCGGCTAGCGTAATGAACTGGAACTTGTAGCCGTAGGTGGCGATTTCCTTCTGGAATTTGGCGATGGTCGCGTCGTCCAGATTCTTCTTCCAGTTGAAGCTCGGCGAGCAGTTGTAGGCCAGCATCTTGCCGGGGAATTTGGCGTGGATGGCCTCGGCAAACTTCTTGGCGAACTCAAGATCCGGCTTGCCGGTTTCGCACCACACCAGATCGGCGTAAGGCGCATAGGCAAGACCACGGCTGATCGCCTGATCCAGACCATTGTTGGTCTTGTAAAAGCCTTCCATCGTGCGCTCGCCGGTGCAGAAGGCCGTGTCGTTCGGATCGATGTCGGATGTCAGCAGATCGGCGGCCTCTGCATCGGTGCGCGCAACAATCAAGGTCGGCACGCCCATGACGTCGGCCGCTAGGCGCGCGGCAACCAGCTTCTCGACCGCCTCACGCGTCGGCACCAGCACCTTGCCGCCCATGTGGCCGCACTTCTTCACCGACGCGAGCTGATCTTCGAAATGCACGCCAGCCGCGCCAGCCTCGATCATGCCTTTCATCAGCTCGAACGCGTTCAGGACGCCGCCGAATCCGGCTTCGGCGTCAGCCACGATCGGCTGCAGGAAATCGATGTCACCCGAACCTTCGCTAGTCTGAATTTGATCAGCGCGCAGCAGGGTGTTGTTGATGCGCTTGACGACGGCAGGCACTGAGTCGGCTGGATAAAGCGACTGATCGGGATACATTTGGCTGCCCAGATTGGCGTCTGCCGCGACCTGCCAGCCGGACAGATAAATCGCCTTGAGGCCAGCCTTAACCTGCTGCATCGCCTGATTGCCGGTCAGCGCACCGAGCGCGTTGACGAAGGGCTCGCTGTGCAACGACTTCCATAATTTTTCGGCACCAATCCGCGCCAGCGAATGTTCGATATGCACCGAGCCGCGTAGACGAATGACGTCGGCGGCGGTGTAGCCGCGCTTGATGCCTTTCCAACGCGGGTTATTGTCCCAGTCCAGCTGCAGCTGCTCGGCGGTGGGGAGTGAGTTTTTCATGGCGAGGTCCTTGGTGGCGGGGCGGTTGC
>JBBSIY010000258.1:0-5542 GCA_038257785.1 Lysobacterales bacterium | reverse complement strand
CGGCAAATTGGATGGGGGAATACTCCGGCACTTGGCTCACCGGGGCATTCACCGCCGCCAACGCTAGCGACGAAGTGATCTCGCGATACAGGCGCTGAGCTTCAAGCAGGCGATTGTTATCTTCCAACGCGTTCAAAAACGCGCGCGCGAAGTAGGAGTGCTTGCCGCTGCCAGAATCCGGCACAGGCTGCACACCGCCCGATGTGAGCGCTGTACGGGCCCGGCTGGCAGAGGCCGATTTGACCCACGCGCCCCACTTTTCGGGCGTCAAACTAGTCGGATCAAACGTTGGCACCGAAGCCTGAGTCATTGAGCCTGAGTAACAAGAATCGGCCACCACCAACACCTGCTTAGCCTTCATCGATTCAAGTATCGAACTGATCGAGGCGTTGGAAATCCATGTATTGGTTAGGCCTGGCTGACCATCCACCGGAATCCAATAGCCCTGCTGACCGTCGTCACTGAGTTCACCATGTCCGGCGTAGTAAACGAGCAGATTGTCGTTTGCGCCGAGCGACTCCCGCGCATCGTTCAGGGCCGACAGAATCTCGAAGCGCGTCCCATTGAGCACCAAGTTAGTTTTGAAGCCGTAACGATCGCGCAGCATGGCAGCGACAGCGGTCGCGTCGGTAACCGCACTCTGCAGCGGGCTAAAGCCGTTGCTTTGATAGCTGTTGTTGCCTACGACGATCGCGTGATAGCTGCCTAGATTGACCCCGGCGGGCAGCGCCATGGCCGCATCGCCATTTGGCACCGAGGGCGCAGTAGACCGCGACCCGTCGGTCTGCGGCACCATGGTGAAATCAAGCGTACCCGACCCACCCCGCTTGTCGAGCGCGGCAATCTGCACCGCCGTGCCGCCCGCCTGAACATCGACGCTGGCGCGGAACAAGCCGTTGTCGCCGAGCACGACAGGCGTGCCATTGACCGTCAATGTTGCGATGGCCTGCGGGTTAGTTACTTTGCCAGTTAGCGACTGTCGGCCGGGCGCACGCTGCAACAGCGCAGCGGGAACGTTGCCACGGGTCACTGTCAGCGGCGGGTCAATGATCTCGAGGGTTGGCGCTGCGGCAATCAAGCCGGCAGACGCGGTCGATGCCTGCCGCTCCAGCAGAACAATTTGCGCCTGCTGAAGGCGAATTTCAGACTCACGAGCTGACAGCTGATTCTCCAGCAGCTTCATCAGCTGCCAGTCCTCCTGCTTACGTCCCGCCGCCTGCCCCTCCAGCTCGGCGATGCGTGCTTCGTACTTCTGCTTCTCGCCATCCAAAATGGATTGATTGGACGCCAGCTGTGCCTGCATGCCCACGGCGCGTTCTTTCGCTTGATCCAGAGAAGACGCCAACTCACCCGCCTGCTGTTGAATCTGCGCCAGCGCCTCAGGCGAACCACCGCTGCTTTGCACGGTAGCTTCACGCGTCTTTAGCGCCGCCAGCTGCTTTTGCACGTCTGCCTCTCGCTGGCTCGCGGCTTCTTGTTCGGCTGCGAGCGCGGCGGTCAATCGTGCGACTTCGGACTCGCGCTCGCCAAGCGCAGCGCGCTGCCGATCAACTTCCGAGAAATCAGCGCCGGTTGCCTTCTTCGCTTCGGCCAGCTTGTTTCGTGTTTGCTGCAGTTCGCTCTGCGCGCCCTGCAGCGCCCGCTTGCGATCACTCACCTGTGCCTGTAGGTCTCGCACCTGATCACGCAGGCCTGCCGCCTCGCGCTCGCGCTCCTCGACCGTCTGTTTCAGCTGGCCGATTTCCGAGTCTTTGGCTTCCAGCTGAACCTTTACCGTCGATGCAAATAGCAGGTCATCGCCGGAGATGCCTGAGGCTTCGCGGTAAAGGTTTAGCGCCTTGGTCTGATCTTTATCAACGCCCAAGCCTTGCTCATACAGATATCCAAGATTGGTTTTGGCGCGACTAAAACCCTGCGTCGCCGACTTCTTAAACCACAGCGCGGCCAAGTCGTAATCCGGCGCGATGCCCAAACCTTTCAAATAAATTTCGCCAACGTAGTTCTGCGCCTCGGCACTGCCGGCGCTCGCTTGATCCATCCACACTTTGAGCGCGGTCTGGTAGTTGGCTCGATCCATCGCGACATATTCGCCACCGCGAATCTCACAGTCGGCCTGCGACGTGCGAATAGGCCTGCGTGCGCTCATAAATGTGGCTTGAGCACCCAGCTTGCGCACCTGTCCAGGCAACAGGCAGTCGACTATTAGCATGTCTTCCGCACTGCGCACTTTTGGCTTAGCCGCCTGCGCATCGTGGCTGGGCAACCCTGCGCCCAAGGCGACCAGCGACGCAATTGCCAGCGACAAAGCGGCACGCGCCGGATAACGCGACGTTTTATAAAAATTTGCACTCATGTCTGCACCCTCCTCAGGGAGCGCTGATGTAGCGAGTGCCCGGAGTATACTGCGGTGCAAACAACAATCTTGTTCAGCTGGGGGGCAACATGGCAACTGGGAACCGCTTTATTCGCCAAGTGGGCGAACGGCTGGGACGGACGGCATCGGGTGCATCGCGACCGCTTGCCGCGCTGCTCCTGCTAGGCGCTTCGTTTGCAGCATCGGCGCAGGCAGCGTTTTTTACCGCGCCTGGCAGCGTCATCAACGCCTTTGTCGGCGACAACGTGTTTGCCGAACTGCAAACGCAGGACGTGAACTCTGTCCCCACCGGCGGCGGACCGCTTAATTGGCAGCTCGGCTCTTGCTCAGCCTTATTTTATTCCACGCCGCCGCCGACCGTCGCTACGCCAGGCGGGCTTTCAACCGCGCAGCTGTTTGCGCAGGCTCCTGGCCAATGCGTCTTGAACGTCGGCTGGGATGACGACGACAACAGCTCTACCTTAGACATCGTGCCGTCGCAGCCACTGACGATCAACGTCATGATGCCGGCAGGAGGTCCGTCGATAGAGTTTACCGCACCGAGTTTCTTTGTATCTGTGCCCGCCGGTCAAAGTGGAACCGCACAGGTGTTCACTCGGCAGTTCGGCAAGCCGTCAGGCACCGGCACTCTGTTCTTTTCAATCGACCCAAGCTGCCCGCACGTGACGCTGGGCACCACGCCTACTTCGCCAGGCCCGGGCGGCATTTCAGATGCTGTCGTCAATGGCATAAGCGCGGGTTCTTGTCAGGTCATGGCAGAGTGGGATCACGACGACGACTCGATGACGCCCGCCATCATCGCCAACCCCACGCTGACGGTAGACGTGCCGGGCGGACAGATACTCACAAGCCCAATAAGTGGACCGGCGCCGATCATTTCGCAGTACCAGAATGCGCAGTTCACCATTCAAGCCACTGTGGATGGAGTTCCCTTGGACGGTGGCTTCGTGTCTTGGTCGGTGTTTAGGGACGGCCAACCATTGGGGTTTTTCGGCAGCATCTGCAGCAGCGAATTTGTAACCGATGCCGCGGGCTTCGCTTCATTCGATTTCGATTTGCAAAACGTTGACATTAGCATCGGTGACTACCTTGTGGTCGCCGAAAGCGGCGACGGCAATGGCTGTCGAAATGGTGTAGCTCGCGAGAACAGCCAGCGCGGCTATCCAGCCACGACGGCGTTCGCGTTCGGCGTTGAGGCGACCCAACTAGCATTTGAAAACCCAGAATTTGAAATTCAGCGTGGCATACCGACGCAGTACACCTTGGTTGCTACCACCCTTCCAAGCAACGTACCGATTGCAGGGCTGGAGCTTGGGTGGGGATTTGACCTAAGCGCCACACCTAGCAGCGGAACTACCCCCGCTACCGATGCCTCTGGCCGCGCTTCATTCACGCTTACTCCCAGTGCGTTGGGTTTTGGCGACCTGTCCGCCTCCCCCGCGTCGCCAGTCGAAAGACGTGGCGGCCCCGAGTTTGTCTCGATAGGCGTAGGCGTTTTTGATTTAGGGCTGGACGTGGTTGTGGCTCCGCCCAGCCAGACCTTTACCGATGAAATTGGCGCGCCAATACCGGTCTACGCGTTCAAAGATTTCGGCTTCGCGCCACGCCCTGCTGAGGCACCTCAGGGCAGCGGACCGCCAGTGGTCGGGGTGCCGGTGACATTTTCGATCACCAGCGCAAATGGCACGTTCACTGCCAATAACTCGACGACCTTTGTTGCACTTACTGGCGAAGGCCAGCCAAAAGATCCGGAAGCCCCTTCCGGCAGCGTTGGCCCTGGTGAAGCGCAAAGCTCGCCGTTACGAGTAGGCCGCACGGCCAGTCCTGTCAACGTAACGATTTCATCGCCCGGCTTCACAAGCACGTCGGTTAGCTACGGCACAGCGATATCAACGTATTCAATTCAAAGAATCTCGCCGGCCAGTGTCGCTATTGCCACAGGCGAGTCGACGCAGCTCATCGCACAGGTGCTGCGCGGCACGCCTAGCCCGGCCCTCCCGATTGGCATGGATGAAACTGTTTTGTGGACAGTCACCGCCCCGGTGAACGGTGCCACGGTCACGCCGGTAACCTTTACTGACTCAGCCAGCAACGC
Organism: Lysobacterales bacterium; assembly: GCA_038257785.1. GTDB lineage: Bacteria > Pseudomonadota > Gammaproteobacteria > Xanthomonadales > Xanthomonadaceae > JANNWF01. Next base: position 1,073 of record JBBSIY010000258.1, on the reverse strand, counting down.
GACCGGCACGTTTACGGCACAGATGGCGGGAACGTACGAAGTAGTCGGCCAATTCAACCCGGGCATCGCTGGCGTTTCGCCCAACTTGGTCTCGTATACGGTTGAGGTGACCGGGCCGAGCATCGTGCCCTCGTTAACCCCGTTCCAAGGCGACTTCACGCGCGGCGGAGCGGGTTTGCAGTTCCCGATCAGCGTTCGCTACTTGGAAAATGGCCAACCTGCAACGCCACCCACCCAAGGGGTGATCCTGTGGTCAGTTAGCTCAGGTGACGCGACGGTCAGCCCAGCCACATCGTCACTCAACCCGAGCACAGGCACGGCTGCCACCAACGTGACTTTCGGGTCAACACCCGGGCCGATCATCGTGTCCGCTCAGCTGGGAGGCACCCAGATAAGCACGTTTTTCTACCTCGACCTTGTCGACAACCTCGTCCTGGAAATCACCGATCCGGCGAGTCGACAGCTTGATTTGTCACCGGGCGAGTCGTTCGATATCAGCATTTTGCTACGAGCAGAATTCGGGGCCGGGCTGAGCGGTGAGCTAATCACTGTGTCCAGCGATATCGCCGGTCTCGATGGTGAGCTACAGACATTGCAGGGCGGTGGCGCGACAGTCAGCGGCACAGCGCCTGCTGAAGACGGCACCTATTTTGTAGGATTTGTTTACGAGGGTCCGGACATCAGTGGTCGTGCACCAGATGCGACGGGTACACCGCCGCTTTCCGAGCGTGTCCGGGTCAACGTGCGCGGAGAGCCCCCTGTCGGCACGGTGAGCGTTACGCCGTTCGAAGGGAATGGTCAGCGCGGCCTCGTCAACACTGCTGCGCAGCCCATTCGCGCGCTTTATACCGTCGACCAAGTCGCGCGACCTGGCGCATCAGTGCTTTGGGAAGTGATTTCCGGCGGCGGCACGCCCACCCGAATTACAACGCTGACCGACGCCAACGGCATCGCTACCCTCGACTACACGTTTGGCCCCACGCCGGGGCCCGTGATGATTAGTGCCAGCGTCGGCGACGCAAATACGATTTTCACCATAACGGGTGAGTTGGCTGCTTTGGCCTTGGTTTCCG
>JBBSIY010000257.1:0-5544 GCA_038257785.1 Lysobacterales bacterium | reverse complement strand
CACCGGAACGGTGGAGAGCGCAAGCGTCGGCTGCGCAATGTACTCGTGCGGCTTGGCGCGTAGCACGCTGGCAAACGTGTCGCGCTCGGCCTTGCTCGCATGCGGCCCGACCAGCATGCCGTAGCCGCCTGATCCGTGCACCGCTTTGACAACCAGCTTGTCGAGGTTCGCCAACACGTGCGAAAGCTCATCTGGCTTCTTGCAGTCAAACGTTGGAACGTTGGACAGCAGCGGGTCTTCATCGAGATAAAACTTAATCATCGCCGGCACGTGGATATATACGGCTTTGTCGTCAGCGATGCCGGCGCCGATGGCGTTGGCAAGATTGAGGTTGCCAGCACGACAGGCCGCATGCAGTCCGGCAACGCCCAGCAGCGAGTCCGGCCGAAACACCTGCGGATCCAGATAGTCATCGTCGATGCGCCGATAGATGACATCTACGCGCGCCAGCCCTTCGGTGGTGCGCATGTAGCAAATGTCATCGCGGACGACTAAATCGGGCCCTTCGACTAGGTCGATACCCATCTCATCGGCGAGAAATGCGTGCTCGTAGTAGGCGCTGTTGTTGATACCAGGCGTCAGCAGCACCGCGTTCGGCTCACCGCGACAGTTGGCGGGTGCTACAGAACGCAGCGTTGCCAAAAGCTCGTCGGGGTAATGCGCCACTGGCGCGACGCGCGACTTGCGCAAGAGGTCAGGAAACAGCCGCAGCATGACTTCGCGATTTTCCAACATGTACGACACGCCCGACGGCGTACGGCAGTTGTCCTCCAGCACGAAGTACTCATCCGGCCCGGTCCGCACCATATCGATGCCCGCGATATGGCTGTACACCTGATGCGGCAAATCGACGCCGACCATCTCTTTGCGAAACTGCGCGTTTTGCAGAACTAGCTCGCGAGGCACAATTCCGGCGCGGAGGATGTTCTGATCGTGGTACACGTCATGAATGAAGGCATTCAGCGCTCGAACCCGCTGCTCCAGTCCGACCCTTAAGCGATTCCACTCGGCCTGCGCAAGAACGCGCGGAATCAAATCGAAGGGAATCAGGCGCTCGGGGTCTCCGCCCTCCGTGTAAACGGCGAACGTAATGCCGATGCGGCGAAAAAGCACCTCCGCCTCGGCACGCTTCATCGCCAGCTGATCGGGCGGCAGCTGCCGCAGCCACGCATCAATCAGCGCATAGGGAGCGCGCGCCTCGCCCACCGGGCCCATCTCGTCGAAGCAGCTAATCACGCAACGTGCAACCTGATTCGGACAGGCCATTACCCTGCCTCCGATTGGCGCAGCGGTCAAGGCGCGCGCTGAGCACGATTGGTGCGAACTCCGCACCAGGGGTACAAAACCCGATGGTGCGCGCGCCCTAGTGATGTCCGATTTCGGCTAGCGCAGGGTTGTTTCATCGCTACGATACAGCCATGCACATGATCGATATCGACAGCAGAACCCGCTTTCAACGCGCTCGCTTGGCGCGCGATGCACGTTTCGACGGGCTGTTTTTTATCGCCGTACGCACCACAGGCATCTACTGCCGACCGATCTGCCCCGCACCCACCGCCAAAGAAGCCAACGTCGACTATTTCGAACATTCCGCCGCAGCGGCGGCTTCAGGCTATCGACCTTGCCTACGCTGCCGCCCAGAGCTTGCCCCCGGGCGCGCTCCATGCGATGGCAACACGTTGGCGTTTGAACTCGCATGGCAGAGGGTTCGCGATGGTGCCTTGAATGAAATGTCGGTCGCTCAGCTTGCTGACGAAATAGGCCTGAGTGAACGGCAGCTGCGTCGTCAGTTCGTGCAGCATGTTGGCGCCGCGCCGCTCGCCGTGCACACAACGCAGCGCTTGCTGCTGGCCAAACAGCTGCTCACCGAGACGCGGCTGCCGGTCACTGATATCGCATTCGCTAGCGGCTACCGCAGCCTGCGAAGGTTCAATCAAGCGTTTGTGGAAGGCTGCGGCATGCCGCCAAGTCGCCTGCGCGTAGCGACTGCCGAGAATCCTGGTGAAACCATCAGACTCAAGCTTGTCTATCGCCCACCGTACGATTTTGCCGGCATCTTGGATTTTTTGGCGACGCGTGCCATTGACGGACTGGAACAGGTTGACGCGGTCAGCTATCGACGCGTGCTGGGTCCGGCAGACGCGCCAGCGTGGGTAAATATTTCGCAAGCTTCAGCGCCCAACACGCTGCTGCTGCAGATCGAGGCACAGCATCTTCCTCTGCTGCCGGACGTGATTCGCCGCGTTCGCCGGCTATTCGATCTCGACGCTCAGCCGGACGCAATTGCACGCGTGTTTGCGACCGACCCGCTGTTGGCCAGCGCAGTGCAGGCAGCGCCCGGCATTCGCGTGCCCGGCGCTTTTGATGGGTTTGAGACAGCCGTCCGCGCTGTGCTCGGCCAGCAGGTGAGCGTCGCCGGCGCACGCACGCTTTGCACGCGGCTAGTGCACGCGTGGGGAGCTTCCGTAAGCACGGCCGAGGCGGCGAACACTCGGCTATTTCCAACGGCTACCGTGCTGGCCGACGCCGATGTGAAGTCGATCGGAATGCCTACAGCGCGCGCCAACAGCATTCGCACATTGGCGCGTGCGGCACGCGACGGAGAGATCGATCTCGAGCGCATGCAGCCGCTGGCTGCATTTGTCGACCTGCTGTGCACGCTGCCTGGCATTGGTCCGTGGACCGCGCACTACATTGCGATGCGCTGCTTGCACCATCCTGATGCGTATCCAGCGGGCGATCTAGTGGTGCGCAAGCAGCTCGGTGTGGGCGAAGCCATCAGCACGGCCGATGCAGAGAGGCGCGCCGAAACATGGCGACCGTGGCGCAGCTATGCCGTTATGCATTTGTGGCGTCTAAGCGCCATCCCAAGCAAGAAAAAAACGTAAGGAGTTGCTGATGCCAACTGCACAACCCACCGCCCCGCCGCTGCGTTACGACGTCTTGGAGTCGCCAATTGGCCCGCTGCTGCTGGCCGCAGACGACGCAGGCCTTCGCCACGTCGTGTTCTCAACGTCGCTCAACCGCCAAACTGGATTCACTGGCTGGCTACGCGATGTCTCATTTCTGATTGAGCCGCGCAGACAGCTTCAGGCTTACTTCGGTGGCGAGCTAACCGACTTCGACCTCGTGTTGGCTCCCGAAGGCACCGCGTTCCAGATGAGCGCGTGGCGTGCGTTGACGCATATTCCCTATGGCGAAACCCGCAGCTACGCCGAACAGGCCGCCGCTATCGGCTCACCGCGCGCAGTCCGCGCGATTGGTTCAGCAAACGGCCGCAACCCACTGCCGATCGTCGTGCCATGCCACCGCGTGATCGGCAAAGATGGCAGCCTCACTGGCTTCGGCGGCGGCCTTCCGGCTAAACAGTGGCTGCTTCAGCATGAGCGAGGCTCGGCAAAAAACTCAGCAGTAGCGATATCGATGCTGTCTTAGCCAGAGCGTCGCAAGCCACTTTTCGCCGGCGATCACCGGCAAGCCCGCATGCAGACTATTCGCGTCTGGCCCGCCCTGTTGATCGAGATTGTCAAACACCACGGCGCGGCCGATGCGCGGCTCAATACGCAAATTGAGCAGCGAAAATTCGGTCTCGCCGCCCGCGTCAACCTCGTTCAAGTAGACGCATATCGTGCGCATTCGCTGCCCCGCCTCGGGCCGGTTCGCCGATAGCGCGGCCGCGGACAAGTAGTCGCGATGCGGTCGATACTCTTCACCCGGCAGATAGCGCAGCACCACTAAATGCTCAGCACAGGCAGGCGACACAGCGGCCTGCGCGCACATGCGCGATTGCATCAGTCGCAGGAAGACATCCTCTTGAATGGGGTCGAAGGTGCAATCGCTGCTGGTACGCAGTGCGGCGGCCATCGCCTCACCGCGCGTCGGATCGATCACATGCGATGGACGCAAATGCGGCCTAGCGGCGGCGCGCAAATAGGCGCAGGCAAACGCCGATAGCAGAGCATCCTTGGTTTTCACCTGCGGCGTTTGCGAACGTAAATCGCCGGCCGCCGCTGTTTTTGCGGCCTCCAGCAATATCGCGAGCGTGTCTACGTCGATAGCCTTTCTAGCGCCGTTGCTTTCGCCGTTGCTTTCGCCGCTGTCGAGGCCTGCCAACAGCGCCACGGCCAATACGTCGCCCGCCTTGGCGCAGCGCCCAAGGCCGATCGCACCCTCGGCGTGCCAGCGTTGGTCAGCCGCGTCCAGCAGTATCGCGGATACCGCGCGGTCGGCCGTAGAGCCCAGCGTTTGCGCGCCGTATAGCAGATGACGGGCAACGGTTGCGGAGTCGCTGGGCAACAGCACGCCGCCCAAACTAAGCGCTGCCATCTCGTGGCAGGCATTCGGATCACCGTGCTCAGCAGCAGCGCTCACCCAGCGCAGGCCTTCCCGACGCTGCGCGTCCTGTGATGAAAAATGCAGCAGACATTGGCCCAAGCGCAGCGCGGCATGGCTGCTGCCCGCGCTGGCGGCGCGATGGTAGGTCGCTAGCGCCGCTTGAATTTCACCGCGCGCCACCAGCATTTCGGCAGTCTCGATGGCGTGCTTGATGGCGGCAACGTTCATGCGGCGGCTCAGCTCATTTGCGTGAGTTCAAACGGCAATGCTACCGAGCCTCGCGACGACGGCATAATCCAGCATCCCTTTTGCACGATGAGCAGCGCATGTTCCGATTAATTCGCGGCGTGTTGACGCCTCCCGAAAGCGCTCGCCTGCGGCAGCTGGCGCAGCAGGTGAAATTTGTCGACGGCCGCGCTACCAATCTCGAATCGGCCGTCAAACGCAACCTGCAGGTGCCGCAGAACGACCCTGGCTCAGCTGAACCTGGCACCCTGCTGCGCGACGCTTTGTTCCGCAATCCTGAGCTTCGGCGGGTGGCGTTTCCGCGGCAAATGGCGCGTCCGACGCTGTCGCTTTACGAACCCGGCATGGCCTATGGTTGGCACGTCGATGAAGCGCTTTTTCCGTCCAACCCACCGATGCGCTCGGACTTGTCATGCACGGTTTGGCTGTCAGAGCCTGACGAGTATGAAGGCGGTGAGCTTTGCGTGCAGCTGGGCGATCAGGAGTTCGCTTGGAAGGCGAATGCGGGCGACGCCCTACTCTACCCATCGACGACTATTCATCAGGTCAAACCGGTCACCCGCGGCAGGCGAATGGTGGGCATTAGCTGGATCCAAAGCTATATCGCCGACCCGCATCAGCGCGAACTCCTGCTGCAGACCGATGAGGCCCGCGCCATTGAAATGGCCGAGCGCCGCGACCCGCGCATGCTCGTGCTGCTGGAGTCAATGCGGACCAACCTGTTTCGAATGTGGTCGGACGGCTGAGCTCGCGCTAGTCAGGCCACGGCAGCGTGATCGTCTTGCTGTGGACTCCGCCGCACTTCTAGTGGCTGGCAATCTACCGCCGCACCGACTACGCGCGCCGCGAGCGATTCGTGCTGGACGTGTTCAGCTATTCGATGATCTGGCTAATGGTGCTTTTGGCATTCCTGCGGGTGGATCACTTGCGGGCGGCCGCACTGCCGATCGCGATCATCGCGTT
>JBBSIY010000256.1:0-5559 GCA_038257785.1 Lysobacterales bacterium | reverse complement strand
CTTGGCCGGCTTGAGAGCGAAATAGGGTTGCTGCTGTTCGCGGGCAATGAGGCGGCAATGACGCACCAGCGCGTCCAGCGATAGCGTCAAGTCGGCGAAGTAGATTCCGGCAATCGCCGTCACCTCATGCTGGGCGACCCTGTCGTTGACCGCCTGACGCAGAACTTGGCTGTGTTCAGAAAAGGCGTCACGAGCGGCTTCTATGGAGTGCGCCGCCTCTGGGAAGCGCGCCGTATCCGGGTCCATCGACTCCCATGTCGCCACCAGCGCCGCCTCAGCGTAATCAAGCATCGCTAGCAGCGCCGCAAGCGTGGGCGCGTCTAAGCCAGCCTGTGGCGTGCAGCGCTGATGCTCGCTAATCGTCACCACGTGCATCAGGTTGTCGCCGATGCGATCGATATCGCTGGTAATGCGCGAAAGGTATTGCGCCAACAGGCGCTGGCGGCGCGACAGATAGTGCTCGGTGGTGCGCGATAAGAAGTCGTGCACGGCATCGCGAATCTCGTCCACCACTTTCTCAGTGACGCGGATGCTTTCGGGGCCGCGGCGCAGGCTGGGCTGCTGCAAAAAAACGCGGGCATTGCGCAAGCTTTGCACCAGCAGGCCCAAGCTGCGTCGTGATTCGCGGAAGACCGCCGTCAGCGCGTTTTCTGGCCGGTCCATCAGCGCCGGATCGAGATAGCTTGGCTCGGCCACCGGCCCACGGTTGGGCACCACCGCGTGCAGCAGGCGCGCCAACGGCCCAGTGAACGGAAGCACCAGCAGCGAGGCCGTCAGCATGATCGCCGTGTGCAGGTTGGCGGTTTGGCGAATCAGCTCGGTGGAGCTGAGTTCTGCGGCACCAATAAACAATGGTGCGGCGACCAGCGCCAGCGCAACGTTGAATACGTTGAACAGCAGGTTGCCCACCGCACCGCGACGCCCCTCGACCCCCGTGCCCATCGACGCGATCAGCGCCGTGGTGGTGGTGCCCAAGTGCGCGCCCAGAATGATCGGATAAAGCTGCTGCAGTGATGTAAATGCCCCGGCAGTGATCAGCACGAAGATCATTCCGATAGTCGCGCCGCTGCTTTGCACGATGGCCGTAAAGAGCCAAGCCAACAGGAGGCCCTGCAGCATTCCAGCCGATGTCTCGCCGTTGAAGCGCGCGAGCCAAGGCATCAGCGCATCCCGGTGCGGCTCGATGGCCCCGCTCATCACGTCCATGCCTTTGAACAGCAGGCCGAAGCCCAGCAGCGCAAGGCCGAGGCTGCGCAACAGCGGCGACGGGCCGATCATGCGTAGAAGAAAGCCGATCGCTACCGCAACCAGCGCGTAGTCAGTCAGTTTGAACGAGATCATCTGCATCGACAGCGTGGTGCCGATGTTCGCGCCCATCAGCATGGGCAGCGCGTTGACCAGGCTCAAAAGTCCCGCGCTGACGAACCCCACGGTCATCACGGTGGTCGCGCTGCTGTGCATCAGGAAGCCAAGCCCGGTGCCAAGCCCGAGCCCGGCAAAGCGGTTGCTCGTTCCGCGATAGATGATGACGCGCAGCCGGTCGCCGGCTGCCGAGCGCAGCCCTTCGGTCATTAGCTGCATGCCGAACAGGAAAAGCGCCAGGCCGCCGAGCAGGGTGAAGGCGAGAAAAATCGTATCGCCGACGGTCACGAGCGGGCCACGCGGCGATGCTTTAGGCGATACATCGACGTCTACCCGAAGAAATCTTGAAGTAAGGGTTGCAGATTTTTGCGCAAGTGCGCGTCCGTGCCTCCATCACAGGGGACCGAGCGATTCGCTTTGACCACCATCGAAGTACGGCACCAGGCTGCGTGGTCGCTTGGCGAAGCGTGGGCGACGCACGCGCACAACGTTGAACCTAGAAACCGCAGTTGACCGCTTCCAAGAGTCGGTTAGTGCTTGACGTGAATGAGGTTTTTGAGCTTTGTTCTGCTCACCCGCTGGGTGCTGTTCGCTACGCACCCGATTGCACGTTTGGGAGGCCATCTGGCGTTGTCTCTCCTCGTTGCAGGTGTTCAACCTGCGCCTCGTCGTTTCGCGCCAGCCGGCCTCCCAAATGCACCCTCGGGTGCGTCCAACTGCGGTTTCTAGGTTGAAGCAATTCACCGTGTAAAACAGCACGAGCACTTTTGGCAGATGCTGCGCTCCGAACAGATCGAATATTGGGTTGTCCCAGATCGGCAGGCCGAGCAGCGCGACGGCGATCCATAACAGGCCAATGACCAAGGCCACCTAGAGTCGATCAACTGTCAGTGTGCGGCGGCGAATTTTCTCCGGCCTTGATGCGGCCGGTAGCGTCCAGATCTGGCGCACGCGTTCAACGATCGACCAGGTAAACGGAAGCATCACCCAAGCTCCGAGGTTCCAGATGATTTGCAGCATCTGCCAAGTCTCTGGGAAGAACATAAATAGCCCGACCACGACCAAGGGCGCGACCCACCACGACGGTGCCTTCTGCAGGCGACTGGCCACATCGATCAGGGTGCTGCTGGCCATCAGGGTGGCACCGTCGGCAAACGCCGCGATGAGCATAGACGAGTTCATCGCGGCCTTGGACTCCTGCATCCACTGGTACAACGAGGCACGCATCAAGATGTCACTAGGCTCCCGCAGTCCAAGTGAGAATCGGAGGTGCCTGGGAATCGTTGCTCAATCAGTCCAAGTTTTCTGCCTCACCCTTGGCAGCTGCCACCCCACGCGCGGCGAGGGTGATGCGGTTTTCGACGGACATCACGCCACGTGCGGTGCTGGCCAAGTAGCTTGCAAGGTCACGCGTCGCGGCGTCGTCTGCGATGCCTCTGAGCACTACAAACCCGCGGTGGCTTGCGACTCTGACGGTCATTTTGTCGGCCCATTTGCTCCAAGATAATTTCGAACTGATATCGTTTCGGATCGACGCATCGTCGACCCCGTCGCTATCGCTGTTTTCGACGGCTAACGTCGCGGCGGCAGCGTCAGCACGCACCAGTATCTGGTTGTCCACATTCTGGATGCCAGCCACGCGAAGAGCGATCTCGCCCGCCAGCGCTTTTTTTGCGGCGGCTTCTACGGTGCCGCTCAACACCGCCTTGCCATCTTCGACCGACACGCTGATGTCGCACGCGTGTAGCGAAGGGGTTTGTGCGTATATCGTCCAGAGCTGCGCTTCATAGCGCGCATCGAGCATGCTCCCTGTCGGTGTTGCTGGCGCGGCCTTCATCGATACCAACGACAGCAAGACGACCGTCACGACGGCGCGCGAGTGGGACCGCAAACTCATGTCGGGTCCCAATAGCGCTCGGTTAGGCTTTGCGAGCCGCACTTGGCGAGGTCGCTCGTTCGCCTGCTTGGTGGCTCCAAGTCGCGATTGTCAGATGCGCCTGCGGTGGCCGCAAGCTTGGGGCTCATGGCTGCTCGCTGGTGCGACTCAGCGCCGCTTCATCGCCCTCGGTGGCTGCAGGCTGGACGAGCCGCGACGATGCCTTCTCCAGATTGATGCCGCGCCTGATGAGCCTGCCTACAGACTGTTCGTCTTTCACTGAACCGGTTCCGTCAGGTTCGCGGGCGGGACGAGGATATGCGGCGTTAGGCGTCTTCATTTCGACCTCGATAGTCGTCGAGACACGGAATTGCGATCCGACGCTGCTGCAGACCGTGACAAATACCGCGCCGGCTGTCGGTGCGCCTTCGCACTTAGTGGGCGCTCGACGTGACTGCAGGCAACGCGGCGAGGTGGCGCAAGCCGGTCAACTGACGCGACGGTGCTGGGCGATAGCTGATCAGCTATGTGTTGCGGCGAACAGAAGCAATTGCCGCGCTAGTCCATCGTGGTGCAACGGGACCGCGGCACGCAGCGTCGCTCCCTTGCCATGAATGGCGGACTCTCGATGCTGAAAAAGGGAATTGCAGTGCCGAAAGCTAAGCCTGAGAGTGTGGTCAACGGTCTGCTCGCGCTATTGCCGCAGCGTGAACGTGCCCGCCTGCTGGCTGCGTGCGAACCCGTCGAGCTGGTGTTCGGCACCGTTCTGTGCGAGGCCGGCGAGCGCTACGAGCACGCGTATTTTCCGCTGACCGGTTTCATTTCACTGGTCACTAAACTTGCCGGCCATCGGCCGCTGGAGATGGGGCTGATCGGCAGCGAGGGCATGCTCGGCGCAAGCTTGGCGCAGGGCACTGATCAAGCACCCATGGGCGCCGTGGTGCAGGGTGCCGGCAGCGCGCTGCGGCTCGGGGTGGTGCAGTGTCAAAAAATAGTGCTCAGCAGCCCGGCGCTGCAACACCTGATGCATCGCTATTTGTACGTACTGATGAAGCAGCTGTCGCAGTCATCGGCGTGTTTGAGTTTTCATGAAATAGAACCACGCTTGGCGCGCTGGCTGTTGATGACCCACGATCGCGCGCACGCCGACTGCTTTCACCTCACTCATGAATATCTGGCCGACATGCTCGGTGTGCGCCGCAGCGGAATCACCATTGCCGCTGGCAACTTGCAGTCGCGCGGGCTTATCCACTATCGGCGGGGAGAAATCACGGTGGTTGATCGCGCGGGGCTGGAGGCAGCATCGTGCGAGTGCTACGCGCTGCTGATCGACGACTACAACGCCAGCCTGCGCAGCTAGTAGCTAGTAGCTAGTGCCTGTCGGACTTGGCCCGGTAGGCTGTTAAGCGTGCTCCAGCGGCTGGTAAGCGCTGACCGCAGTTTGTGGCAACAGACGGTCGGTTTCTTTCCTCACCACGGCGTAGCATTCGCAGCTCAGTTTCTCAAGCTGTGACCGGTTTAGTACCGTTATCTGGCCACGGCTGTACTCGATGACGCCAAGTTTTTGTAGCTTGCCAGCGGCCTCGGTGACGCCCTCGCGGCGCACCCCGAGCATGTTGGCGATCAGCTCTTGGGTCATGGTGAGCTTGTTGCTCGGCAGACGATCGAGCGACAGCAGTAGCCAGCGGCACAGCTGTTGATCAACCGAGTGATGGCGATTGCAAACCGCCGTCTGCGACATCTGGGTAATCAGCGCTTGGGTATAGCGCAACAACAGAATCAACAACTCGCCGTGACGGTTGAACTCGTCACGCAGCCGCTGACCCGGCAGGCGGAAGCCGCTGCCGGCGCTCTGCACCACGGCCCGGCTCGGCGTGCTTTCGCCGCCCATGAATACCGAGACGCCCACCAGCCCTTCGTTGCCAACCACCGAAATTTCGGCCGAGGCACCGCTCTCCATCACGTATAGCAAGGAGACGATGGAATCGGTCGGAAAATACACGTGGTGCAGGGCATCGCCCGACTCGTAGAGGACCCTGCCCAGCGGCAGCGACATCGCTTCAAGATGCGGAAACAGCCGCCCCTGCACGTCGGCCGATAGGGCTGCCAGCAGGTGGTTCTGTTGCGGTGTGATGGGAGTGGACATGAAGCGTACCTGCAATACATGGGCGCACGCCCAAGCATGACAGCAATCGCACACCGGTCTGTGCGTTGTCGCACATAGCGCGGAGTGTTGGCGGGCTGGCCTACTCAAGCCCGGCGCGTGAACGTGGCGGCGGGTGCGACCGCACACAGCGCACCGCAGGCTCGGTGCGCTAGCG
>JBBSIY010000255.1:0-5573 GCA_038257785.1 Lysobacterales bacterium | reverse complement strand
GTGCGCGGCGGCGTCTTGTTGGGCCTGCGCCGCCAAGGCGACGAGGTGCGTATCGAGGTATGGGACAGCGGCCCCGGCATCGCCTTAGCGGATCAGACGCTGATTTTTGAGGAGTTTCGTCGCCTCAATCGAGGTGGCCAAGGCCTCGGGCTTGGCCTGTCGATTGCCGAACGCTTAGCAGGCCTGCTTGGTCATCGCATTCACCTGCGCTCGTGGCCGGGACACGGCTCTTGCTTCGCTATCAACCTGCCGCTCAGCGAGGCGCAGGTCGTGGGCCAAGCGATAGCGCCCGACGCCGGGAGTGAACCGCGTGCGCTGCGCGTGCTGGTGGTCGATAACGACCTCAGCGTGCTTGCCGCCATGCAGAGCCTGCTGCGCAGCTGGCATTGTGAGGTGCTTGCGTTCAATGTGCCGGAAACAGCGCTCGCTGAGGTAGGCGACACACGGCCAGATCTCGCCCTGCTCGATTATCATCTCGATGGTGATGCCACAGGGGTGTCGCTGCTGCAGGCGCTACGTCAGGCGCTGGGCACCATGCCAGCCGCCATCATCACCGCCGACCACAGCGAGGCGGTGCGTCGCGAGGTCGAATCCGCCGGCGCTTGGCTGCTACACAAGCCCATCAAGCCACTCGCATTGAAATCGCTGATGGCGCGGCTAGGCTGAGCACGTCACCCTGCGCAGATGGCCATTTTTTGCCGCTCTAACCTGGCCATCATATGTTTGAACTTACCGGAGCCAGCCGTTCGCCCTGAGCCTGTCGAAGGGCGCTTCGACAGGCCCGTGCTGAGGTAGCAAAGGGCTCAGCACGAATGTCGATTCGACTGACTGATCGCGCCTCGAATCACTATCAGCGCCAAACCAGACGATACAGCCCAAGCGGGCTGGATAAAGAGGCTAGCCGGCGTGCTTGATTGGCTTCAGTGGCCCGTCGAACTTTTCGTTCTTCGGCTTTCCTGACAGCGCATCAAGCTGGAGCGGGTTTTCCGGCAGCGCATGGTCGGGCACGTGATCGAGCAGGTGACGAATCAGGGTCAAGCGTCCGCGCTTTTGATCGTTGAAATCGACCACGGTCCATGGCGAACTTTTGCAATGGGTGACCGTGAACATAGCGTCGCGCGCCTTGCCGTACTCGGCGTAAAACTCGCGCGCCTTAAGGTCAATCGGTGAAAGCTTCCAGCGTTTGAGCGGATCAGCCGCGCGCTCGGCAAAACGCTCTTCCTGCTTATCTTGATCAACACTCAGCCAGTACTTCAGCAAGATGATGCCGTCGTCAGTGAGCATCTTTTCAAACGCCGGCACCTGCTTCAAGAACGCCTTGTACTGCTCATCCGTGCAGTAGCCCATGACCTTCTCGACGCCGGCGCGGTTGTACCAGCTGCGGTCGAACAGGACGAGCTCACCCGCCGCAGGCAAATGCGCGACATAGCGCTGAAAGTACCACTGGCTGAGTTCGCGCTCGGTGGGCTTGGACAACGCCACGATCCGCGTTTGCCGCGGGTTAAGCGACTCAGCCACTGCGCTAATCGCGCCGCCCTTGCCGGCCGTGTCGCGTCCCTCAAAAATCACCAGCATGCGTTTGCCGCTGTGCTTCAACCAGGTCGAAAGCTGGTTCAGCTCAACCTGCAGCGGCTCGATCTTGTCCAAGTAATCTTTCTTCTTAAGCTTGCTCATGATCGACCCCAAAACAGACGCGCAGAGTGTAAGCCATCGCCAGACCGCCGCCATCCTCGACCGCTGACGGCACTACAATAGCGCTCTATTCTCCCTTCAACGGTGATCGCCTTGTCGCTCTCTCCTGCCCTGCAGCAACGCATCGAATCGATGCTTTCCGAACATCCCGTCGTGCTTTTCATGAAGGGCTCGCCCGACGCACCGCGCTGCGGCTTCTCCGCCAAAGCGGTCGGCATTCTGGGCGGCATGCTCGACAGCTACCACACGGTTGACGTGTTGGAAGACGCTGAAATTCGCGAGGGCATCAAGATATACGGCAGCTGGCCAACGGTGCCGCAGCTGTACGTCAGTGGCGAGCTCGTTGGCGGCAGCGACATCATCGAATCGATGCTCAATTCGGGCGAGCTGCATGGATTGTTCGGCCTAGCAGCGCCTGATCGCACGCCGCCAGTCATCACCATCGCGCCAGCAGCAGCGCAAGCCATCCGTCAAGCAATGAGCGATGTTGAAGACGGCGTGGGCCTGCATATGAGCGTTGATCCGCGCTTCAATGCTCAGTTCGCGCTGAAGCCCATCGAAGGCACCGAGATCGTCAGCGAAGCCGACGGGATCCGTATTCACCTTGATCTGGCAAGCGCCGCACGCGCACGGGGCGTTGAGGTTGAGTGGGTAGAGAACGCGCGCGGCAGCGGCTTGGCAATTCGTAATCCGAACGCGCCGCCGGCGGTGCAGAGCATTGACGTGGCCGCACTGGCAGAACGTGTGGCTGCCGGGTCGATCACCGTTGTTGACGTGCGCGGACCGGATTCCCGCGGTGCGGCGCCGTTTCCGCTAGCGCATCAGGTGCTAGACGAAGACAGCCACGACCGGCTGGCCGCTTTGTCAAAAGATGCGCCGCTGGCGTTTATCTGCAATCGCGGCAACTCCAGCCGGCAAGCCGCCGAGCATTTCCGCGGACACGGTTTCCGCGACGTGTTCAACGTCGAGGGCGGTATGGAAGCGTGGACCAGTCGGTCAATTTGACAGTTTGTGACCCACCCGCAGCGCCCAGCACCGCAAGTGCAGGATGACTTGTCCAACCAATTGGATTAAGTTGGGGCTGTAGGGTGTTGATTCGATCATGGAAATGCTCGGAGCCGGATCGCGAAACCGACGCCCTTTCAAGAGACTGGGAGGTCTGCGCCATGCGTTTGCTACCGATCGCCGTCCTGCTGGCGCTGTTGGCTGCCTGCAGCAGTTCCGAAGACAAGTCGCTGGCCGAGTGTGAAAAGGCCATGGTCGCCAAATCGCAAAGTGCGACCTACGAGATGCAGAAAAACACGATTAAGTTCGTCCCCAATCTCGATGCCCCTGGGGAAATGGACGTCTCGGGCGAAGTCATTTTTGATCCTGGTTTGCCGCGCGCTTCAACCTCGCTGTTCGAGTGCACAACGCGCGTAGCTGAAGGCAAATCAGAGCCCGACGTCATTAAGTTTTCGCTGGTCTGGAAGTAACCGGGTCTGGGAAGAGCTGGGTCTCGAAGTATCTAGGTCTGCAAGTAATCGGATCTCGCGGCGCCTTGATTCCGACATAGCTGCCCCGCAAGCAAGCCGGGGCAGCTGCGTGACGCCGCGTTATCGATGCTTCATTTGACCGACGGCCTCATCGGCTGCGTATATTCGACCCCGGCGATATTCGACCTAGCCTAGTCGTCAAAGCGCAGATGCTTGACCGATTTGCCATTGCGGCGAATGAGCTTCAGCGCCTCAATGCCAATCGTGATGTGTGCCTCGACAAAGTTTTCGCTGACCTTGCGATCACTGGCCTCGGTCTTGATGCCCTCCGGCACCATCGGCTGGTCGGACACCAGCAGCAGCGCACCCGACGGGATGCTGTTGGCGAATCCCGCCGCAAACACCGTCGCGGTTTCCATATCGATCGCCATGCAGCGCGTGCGCCGCAGGTAGTCTTTGAAATCTTCGTCGTGCTCCCAAACCCGGCGGTTGGTGGTGTAGACCGTGCCGGTCCAGTAGTCGTGCTCAAGATCACGAATCATGGTCGATACCGCGCGCTGCAGCGAGAACGCAGGCAGCGCCGGTACCTCGGGCAGCAGGTAGTCATTTGACGTGCCCTCGCCGCGCACGGCGGCTATCGGCAGCACCAAATCGCCTAGCTGATTCTTGCGCTTGAGACCGCCGCATTTACCGAGAAACAAAACCGCTTCAGGCGGCAGTGCGGAGAGCAGATCCATCATCGTCGCGGCATTGGCGCTGCCCATGCCAAAGTTGATCATGCTGATGCCATCGATGGTCGCGCTCGGCATCGGCCGATCACGGCCAACGATAGGCGCACCGGTCAGGCGCGAAAAAACGTCGAGGTAGCCGCCAAAATTGGTCAGCAAGATGTGCTTGCAGAAGTCAGCCAGTTCAACGCCCGTGTAGCGCGGCAGCCAGTTGCTGACGATTTCCTGCTTGTTCTTCATTGCTCTCGGCGCTCGCTGTTGATTTGCGCCAGTGTAAAGGAGCCGGAGGCGCGGGCTACGCCACCGACGCTCGGACGTGAAACGCCTCGATACGAATGCCCGACACGGCCAGATCAATAGGATCGAGCACCGCAGCGAAATCGGCCGGCAAGTGGTCCGCCGCGCTTTGCGTCAGCAATATTTCACCCGGCGCAGCAAGATCCTCGCCCAGCTTGCAGGCACGATTGACCGCGTCGCCAAAAAAATCCTGCCCGTTGACGACCAAGATGTCACCAAAGTCGATACCGCAGCCAATGCGTATATCGAGCTCATCGGGCGTGTCGACATTGGCACGCGCAAAAGCGTGATTAAGCGTCTGCGCAGCCTCGACGGCGGACGCGACGGTGGCAAATATCGCGAACCCATTGTCGGCCTCGAACTTGATAATCACGCCGCTCTTCGACAGCACAATGGGCTCAGCGATCAACTGCATCCGCCGCACCATCGACAGATAATGAACGATGCCGTAGCGGCTGCTTAGCGACGAGAAGCCCGACATATCGAACACCAGCACCGCCTGCTGCGTGCCGAACTGGCTCCACAGCTGCGCCTCGATAGCCTTGCGCAGCACCACGTCGGCTTCCTGCGAGTAGCGCAGCAGCAAATCTTGGAAGGTGGCGCGAAGGTCTGGGTGCATCACTTAAAAGCCTCGTGGCAGTCGGCGAGGGACGATGTCTCTCATCGCCACAGCGGTTTGATTGTCCGACTAAGCGGCCCCTCGAGACAATGCTCTCGCTGCGCCCTGACTTTTGACCTTTTACGCAGCGGCCGATATGGCCTAGGCTCCGACCTTTGCCAACATGCGTGCCCCATGAACATTCGACCACTTAGCCTCGCCTTGTCCCTTAGCTTGATCGCGCACGGCGCATTTGCCGCCCCCAAGGACGACGCTAAAAAACCAGAGTGGAAGGTTGAATCCAGCCTGCCGGCTGCCAAGACGATTGCCTTCAGCACCGCGGAGGGCACATGGATGGATCTTGACGTGTCGCCTGATGGCAAGACCATCGTGTTCGATCTGCTCGGCGATCTTTATTTGCTGCCCATCGATGGCGGCAAGGCGCGGCCTCTTGCGACCGGCCGCGCGTTCGACGTACAGCCGAGGTTTTCGCCGGACGGCAAGCAGATCGCGTTTACCTCGGATCGCGGCGGCGGCAACAACATCTGGCGAATTGACGTCGATGGCAACAACCCGGTGCAGGTGAGCAAAGAAGATTTTCGTCTGCTCAACAATCCGGTGTGGACGCCGGACGGCCAGTTTGTAATTGCCCGCA
Organism: Lysobacterales bacterium; assembly: GCA_038257785.1. Lineage (GTDB taxonomy): Bacteria > Pseudomonadota > Gammaproteobacteria > Xanthomonadales > Xanthomonadaceae > JANNWF01. Next base: position 128 of record JBBSIY010000255.1, on the reverse strand, counting down.
AGCATTTCACCAGCCAGCGCTCGCTGGGTGCGGGCGAGCAGTGGATGTATCACGTCAGCGGGGGCGGCACCGGGCTACAGCTGACCAAGCAAAAAAACGATCAGCAGGATCAGGGCGAGCCGGCACTT
>JBBSIY010000254.1:0-5595 GCA_038257785.1 Lysobacterales bacterium | reverse complement strand
CTAGGGTGTGGGCCGCGCCACTGTCTTGTGCCAGCGCGGTGATGTCAAGGATGCGTTCACGACCCGAATGTGACCAAAGCCGATCAACCCTCACCCGCCACGGTCATATTGCCAATCAAAATTGAGCCGCACTGGATGTGAGAGCGACTATCCACATCGCTGCCGATGGCCTCAATGCCGAGCAGCATGTCGCGCAGGTTGGCTGCAATGGTCAGCTCGTCAACGGGATACGCAATTTCACCGCCCTCGATCCAAAACCCCGCCGCGCCACGGGAGTAGTCGCCGGTCAGCGTGTTGGCACCCTGCCCCATTAGCTCAGTCACCAGCAGGCCGCGCCGCATCCCGCGCATCAGCGTGGCGAGGGTCTCCTCGCTCACGGTCACATCCAGGTTATGGATACCGCCAGCGTTGGCGGTGCTGACCAAGCCGAGCTTGCGTGCTGAGTAGCTACCCAGCACATAGCGCTGCAGCACCCCGTCGGTCACTAAGGGGCGATCCATCGTGGCGACTCCTTCATCATCAAATGCTGCCGAACGATGGCCTCGCAAGATGTGTGGGCGTTCGACAAGATCAACGCCAACGGGCAATACACGCTTGCCAACGGCGTCCAACAAGAACGACGCCTTGCGATACTGCGCGCCGCCGGAGACCGCACCGATTAAGCCGCCCAAAAGTGAACGCGAGACATCCGCAGCAAACAGCACCGGATAGTCGCCAGTCTTGACCGAGCGCGGCTCCAGCCTCGCCAGCGTGCGCTTAGCCGCCTCAACACCGATCGATTCAGCCGTGGCCAAATCGCTGGCCGCACAGGCCGCGTCGTACCAGTAGTCGCGCTGCATGCCATCGCCGCTGCCCGCTATAAACGAGCAGCTCATTGAATGCGACGTGCTGCGCTCAGCGCCAACAAACCCGTGGCTGTTGGCATACACCGACAGGCTGCGGCCTGAGCCTACGTTGGCACCTTCTGAATTGCTGATGCGCGGGTCAGCGTCACGACCCGCTGCTTCACAGCGAAGTGCAAGCTCAATTGCCGCATCGGCATCGATATCCCACGGATGCCAGAGATCGAGATCGGGCGCGGCCTTGGCCATCAAAGCGGCATCTGCTAGCCCGGCGCAATCGTCCTCTTCGGTGTAGCGCGCAATCGCGCAGGCCTGCTCAATCGTCGTGGCGATGCTGTCGGGATCGAAATCAGCCGTGCTCGCACTGCCTTTGCGCTGACCAAAATAGACAGTCAGCGATAGGCCGCGGTCGCGCCGGTATTGCAAGGTTTCCACGTCGCCCATACGCACGCCAACATCAAGGCCGCGGTCCTCACTGACCCCTACTTCCGCCTGCCGTGCGCCGAGCGCTGTGCAGCGAGCCAAAACCTCGCTCGCCATCTCGCTGAGAATGCCCAATCGGGCGATTGAATCGACCTCGTTGCTGCCGTCTGAAGGACGCTCGACGACGGAAAACTTTGCGGTATTGCTAAGCATCAACGTATCCTTCGCCCGCTATGCGCGGACGTGATGAAGAAACTGGCGAGTTCCTCGCCCCCAGCCGGAGCCAGCGAAAGCGGGAGGCTGACGCCGTGCTTGATCTCAGCGCACAACTCGTGGCGCTGACGCCCTCGCAGCTCGCTAAAGTGCCGCTGCCGGACTATTTGATCACCGCTATTGCCGACACCAAGCGCATCACCGCGCACGTCGCGCACAAGCGTCAGCTGCACTATCTTGCCAAGCTGATGCGGCGCGAAGACGAAGAAACGCTCGAGCCGATTCGCAAAGCGATCGAGCACGACAGCGCGCAGGTTCGCCGCGATACCGCTGCCCTGCACCGTATCGAAGAGCTGCGCGAGCGCCTGTTGACCGAAGGCGACACCGCGATGGGCGAGCTGTTCGACGCGCATCCGCATATTGACCGGCAGCATTTGCGCCAGCTGGTTCGCTCGGCGCGCGACGAACGGCTGCACAACAAGCCGCCCCACGCGTTTCGCGAGCTGTTCAAACTGCTGAAAAGCTTGACTGACGAGAGCGACGAGAGCGACGAAGAAGTCTGACCCGCGCGCGGCAGCAGCCGTCATGCGCGCGTACCTCCCACGGTCATGCTGTCGATCTTCAAGGTCGGCTGACCCACGCCCACCGGCACCGACTGGCCTTCTTTGCCGCAAATGCCGACGCCGGCATCGAGCTCAAGGTCGTTGCCCACCATCGATACACGACTCATCGCCTCCGGCCCATTGCCGATCAGCGTTGCGCCTTTGACTGGCGTGGTGATCTTGCCGTCCTCGATGAGGTACGCCTCGCTCGCTGAAAATACGAACTTGCCCGACGTGATGTCCACCTGACCACCGGAAAAGCCCGGCGCATAGAGGCCACGCTTGACGCTCTTGATGATGTCGGCTGGGTCGCTCTCGCCTGCGCGCATGTAGGTATTGGTCATGCGCGGCATCGGCAGATGCGCAAAACTTTCTCGACGGCCATTGCCGGTCGGCGCAGCGCCCATCAAGCGCGCGTTGTGGCTGTCCTGCATGTAGCCCACCAAGCGACCGTTTTCGATTAACACCGTGCATTCGGTCGGATTGCCTTCGTCGTCAACGCTCAGCGAACCGCGACGCCCAGGCAGGGTGCCGTCATCGACTATCGTACACAGCGGTGACGCGACCATTTCGCCCATCCGACCTGCATACGTGGACGTGCCTTTACGGTTGAAATCACCCTCTAGACCGTGGCCGACCGCTTCGTGCAGCAGCACGCCAGGCCAGCCTGGGCCAAGCACCACGGGCATGCTGCCGGCCGGCGCATCAACCGCTTCCAAATTGACGCGCGCCTGCCGCAGCGCCTCGTCCGCCAGCGCGTACAGACGCCGATTGGCCAGGAGCTCAACGTAGTCAAAGCGTCCGCCACCGCCCGCATAGCCCTGCTCACGCCGGCCATTGCGCTCAAGAATCACGCTGATGTTAAAGCGCACCAGTGGCCGCACGTCCGCCGCTACCACGCCGTCTGAGCGCATGACCATCACTGTGTCGAGCACGGCGGCCAAACTCAAAGTGACCTGCTGCACGCCCGGCTCGGCGTCGCGCACATACGCATCGATCTCACGCAGGGTGCGCACTTTGGTTTCCGAATCGAGACTGCCCACCGGATCGACGCTCGGATAGAGCTTGCCACTCTCGCGCCGCGTGAGCGCGGCAACCTTGTTCTCGCTGCCGCTGCGCACAATAGCGCGCGATGCGTTCGCCGCATCCAGAAGGGCCGGCAGGCGAATTTCATCGGAATAGGCAAACCCCGTTTTCTCACCGCTCACCGCACGTGCGCCCACACCCTGCTCAATCGAATGGCTGCCCGACTTGACGATGCCGTCCTCCATTGACCAAGACTCATGTCGCGAATGCTGAAAATACAGGTCCGCGTAGTCGACGCCAGGTGCCATCAAGCGTCCCAAAACGGACTGCAGCGAGGCATCCGTTAAACCCGAAGGCGCCAGCAAGCGGCGCTCAGCAACGGCTAATGCAGATTCAGTCACGAGGGATGTTTCCAATAAGCACAAGGGCCTACAGATGGCATCGCCACCGAACGATTGCAAGGGCCAGGCGCTGGTCCCGCCGCCTACCTTCACGCATCCCAGCCATCGCCGACAGCATCACCGACGCCCTCATTGACGCCAGCAATCGCGCTATTCACGCCTCGGCTGGCGGCTCCCAGAGTTCAACCTTATTACCCTCCGGATCGATCACCCAGCCGAACTTACCCTGCTCGGATTCTTCCGTGCGCTCTTCAACCCTGCAGCCTTCTGCCCTGAGTGCGGCAAGCAGCGCGTGCAGATCAGCGACTCGAAAATTGATCATGAAGCTGGCAGTACCGGGCGACATATACGTGCTGTCGCTCTTAAACGCGCTCCAGATCGTCATGCCCTTCTCGCTACCGGACCCACCCCAGTTGAAAACGGCACCGCCCCAGTCCGTAACGTCCAAGCCCAGATGCTCGCGATACCACGCGCCGAGCGCCGCCGGATCATTCGACTTGAAGAAAATCCCACCAATTCCCGTTACGCGCTGCATCGTATTCTCCAGTAGCTGAAACCTCATCTAGCGATAAACATCGCGCTTAATCAAAGTCGAAGCGCGCATTTAGGCCGCCGTCAACGTTGGCTTCGCGACCCACAATGACTGAGCCGCAAAGCGTCTGCCGACTACTTCCACTTCAGCGGAAGTTTGGCCTCACGGCCTCTGCCAAAGTACCTGTTGGCCAGCGGTATGCGGTGCCTCGCCCCAGCGCAGCACAATACTTGCGCGCTCATCTGCCGGCATAACAACATCGAGGAAGACGCCGTGGTCGCGGCAATGCTTCATGACGATGGAGATCCTGCGGGCGCTGAACGTGACTTTCGCAGGGTCGAGATCAGCGAACTCCGCCGGCACCCAAACATCAGCGCTCTTCCAACCTAGACCCTTTTCGTGTCGCGCCACCGCCGCTTGAGCGTCCGCAAACAGGCGCAAAAGTCGCTCCTGTGGCAGCGAGCGCGCCAGCGCAACCTGAGCTGCGTCCTCGTCACACGTGAGCCCTCGGTTGCCACACGACGAAAGCAGCGAAGCGGCGAGAATGATTGAAACGAGCGCACGAAAAATCATATTTGTATTCCCTACACGCCCTGCATAAATCGACGTCGCACCCCTTCTCGCGCGTCAAGCTAGCTTGCACTGGCCAATACGGCTTGGGCGACGAATCGCATAGTGCAGCACGCAAACACTACACCCACGGGGAGAAGTGCCCAGCGGAACCCAGGCCAGGCAGCCTGAAACCGCGAAAATTGACCAAACAGGTGGACAGCGTGAGCCGCGCAGAAAGCAACAGCCGCCGTATCGTGCCTAAATCCAGCTGTGATCGTCCGCAACAAACCTGTCCGCCAATCGTCTCAAAGGTGGCCGTAGAACGCGGTTCTAGACGTCTCTAACGTCGTGCGCTAGTTCCCCACCCGGTTCGACCGTAAACCCCACGCCGCGAGAACACCAAGTCCGAGCGCCACTCCGACGCCGACCAGCATGGAAACAACCATCAACCAGTGCCACACGCTGAACGAGCCCACGGAATCTCCCAAATACTTAGCAGAAACCCAACGTACCGCAGCATTGCATGCCCCCCAAAACAATGCGGGCAGATTGAACTGAACACTGCATCAGAGATCCGATTCAAAGCGAAGTTCTGAGGTGCCTGTGCGGCAGCGAACACTAGCCGGTCAATCCACCGTCCAGCTTAAAACCTCGGCAATGCTCCAAGAAGTAAATATTGGCGCGCTTGCTGTGCAAGATTGATTTGAGATCGCTGCTGCCAATGTCATGCACGTCGAACTCCGTGATGAAATTGCACGCCACGAACTTTGGCGTGCGCATGGCTCAATCGCAAGCGCACTTGGGCAATCAACCGCTGTATCACCACATCGATAGGCGCGCCTGCGCTATCAGGCATCGCTGCGTTTCGAACCCGCCTCTAGGCCCGACTTCAGCGCTGCCTCAACGAATTCATCGAGATCGCCGTCGAGCACTTTTTGTGTGTCGGTTCGCTCGATGCCGGTGCGCAGATCTTTAATGCGACTTTGGTCGAGCACGTAGTTGCG
>JBBSIY010000253.1:0-5615 GCA_038257785.1 Lysobacterales bacterium | reverse complement strand
CGGACCACCGTCGGTGACGAAGTAGCGAAAGGCCAGGCGGCCTGAGCCGCTGGTCGGGATGCCCGACAGGCTGCTGAGCGAAATGCGACACCAGGCACCCGCAGGCATACCGTCAATCGTTCCGCCGGCCGGGTCGTCGATACCTGCCGTGCAGACCGGCGCGTTGGAGTTGAGGCTGGGGTTGACGTCCAGTACCAGTGTTGTGAAGTCGCCGAGATCGCCTGAGGCGCTACCGACGTTCGGCGCTGCGGCACCGGCGGTGCTCACTCGCACCTGCAGGCGGTCCGGGAACGTGTTTGCAGGGTCCGTGTCGCGCAGCCAGAACTCCAGCTCGGCACCAGGGAGGAAGTTCACTACTGGCGTCACCATCCACACGCTGATGGTGCCAGTGCCACTTGCGACCGACTCGAAATTTGCCGCAATGGCGTTGGCACCCGCTTGCGCGGCGAACGGTACCGTTGAGAAGTTGGTCAACTGGAACCAGTTGTTCGGACCCGCGTTGTCGCTGTTGTTCTGGCAAAACCAGCCGGTCGGGCATGCGGAAGCAGGCGGTGTCACCGGAGCATCGAACCCTTCGGTGATGACGGCATTCGGCAGGAACGGTGCATTCACCTCTGCCTGGTCAACGTCAACTGCGGTGGTGCCGCGCATCGCTGCGGTTTGAGCTGAAGCGGTGCCCATCGCGCCGAGCGCAAGAGCAGAAACGAGTACTTTGGTTATCACTTTCATTCTAGAAAATCCTAGGCAATACGAAATTTGCGAACGCGGACCATACATTAAATTTTGCTCCAAGGTTCCGCTATGGCTATATCGGGTCCTTCACTGGACCTGAAATTAACGCTTGGATGGCCGCCGTCGGCACCTCCAGCAATGCAGCAACGGACAGGCAAACCACACCCTTTTTTTCAGAGGCGGTCAGACAGCATTGGAGTTCGCACCTAGCCCACTGGACTGATCACGTCGCCGTCGTCCCGCAGATTTCCGAACGTGATGCGGATGACGATACTCTGCAGGTCACTAGCGATCTGCCGGCCACGCGTGGCGACAAGCGCGTGTCACGCAGCGCTCAGTGGCTCCCACGACGCAGGGTTGTGGGCATCTGCGGCTTCTTGGTCGGTGACTCGATCAGCCGATGAGCGATCGCCAATGCCTTTTATTGCGCGTTGTGCGACCGTCCAGTCATCAGCATCTCAAGGCACCGACCATGCATCCAGACAAGATTCAGCGCGGGCGGGTAAAGCGGTTAACCGATTTGCCGAACGTAGGCCCCGCCTGTGCAAAAGACCTGCAGCTACTCGGCATCCATTCGCCCGCAGACCTAAAGGGCAGGGACCCGCTGGAGCTTTATCACGCGCTGTGCCGCAAGACAGGCGTGCGGCAAGATCCTTGCGTATTGGATGTGTTCATTTCACTTGCTCGTTTCACCAGCGGCGAACCCGCCCGGGTGTGGTGGGCTTATACGGCTGAGCGTAAGAAGCGTTACGGCCCGTTATGAGTGCGGGCAAGCGGTGATTGTGGACGGCCTCTGACGCATTGACCCTGAACTAAGCTGGCAATAGACCAATGTCGCGGTGATGTTGTTCGCGGACACCCGCCGAGAGGGTGGGGATAGCCGCCGACAATCCACCCATCCGCAGAGCACCAACAACGCATGCGTATGCTGTCCGGAGCGCGCCCGATAGCCTGACGCGCTGCTCAAACGCGGGGGCGTGAAGCGCTAGACGCTCCGAGCCGGAGTGCGCGTGGTCTCGCGTGTTCGTTCGCGCTCGCATCAATGCGATTGGCGGATGCGTCCTCCATGTCTGTGGCCGCGGCTGAGACCGGTCTGGCCCCCGAGTCACGACTTTTTCGTTTCAGTGAGTGTCACCCACTTTGCGAGCTCGACGTGTCTATTGCATACAGCCCTACCAAGCGATCCGCAGCAGCGCTTCTGCTGATGGCCCTCGGCATTGCACATCCGGCGCTGAGCGCTGACGTTGTCGCGCCCGCGAGATTTTCCGGGCAAGCCAGCATCACGACGGCGACGCCCGCCAGCAGCGATGGACGCTTTCAGCTTGACGCGGCGCTCAGCGTCACCGCGCCGCCCAGCGGCGATGAGCGCTTCAGTTTGAACGCCAAGCTCGCGCCCGATCCCAAGTCGGTGACCGGCAGCTGCGCGCCTGCGGGCAGCACGATCTTTCGCAATGGCTTTGAGTGACGTCATTTGCCGGCTCAGCACCGCAAAACGGGCTGTCAATCGCGCCACTCCACTGCTTCAACCACCAACGCATACCGCCCATCCATTTAAGGACGACCTGATGAAACGCACACTTCTTAGCATCGCTTTGCTCGGACTAGTCTCGATCAGCCACGCCGCGCCGTGGACCTACCGCGGCACGCTCAACGATGGCGGCGTGCCGGCAAACGGCCGCTACGATCTACGCGTCACGCTGCTAAATTCCAGCAAGTCGACGTCCGTTACTTCGCCCATCACGCTGTACGGCGTGCAGGTCGAAAACGGCAATTTTGCCGTCGATGTCGATTTCGGCATTGATTTGAACAACGCGCCGGTGATGGCGCTTAAGACCGAAGTGCAGCAGGGCGGCGGCGGATTCAACAGCCTTGGCGAGCCGACACGCTTCGATCCGAAAGCGGCGCTGGGTAGCGTGTGCTGGGATACCGAAGGCAATGCCGGCATCAATGCGGCAAGTAACTTTCTCGGCACCACCGACGCCCAGCCGCTGCTGCTGCGCGCCAATAATTTTCGTATTGCTAGCTTTACGGCCAATGGCACCGCGGTCAATTGGGGCGACTCGCCCAGCGTCGCTTTAGGCTCAAGTGCGAACGTAGCGTCAGGCATAGGGGCGACTGTCAGCGGCGGTGGCTCGACGCGCGACCCTATCGGCGTGCTGGATGCGGCTAGAAGGAATGCCGCGACATCAGGCTTTGCAACCGTCAGCGGTGGCGGTAGCAATGCGGCAAGTGGCAACTCGAGCACTGTGGCCGGCGGCCAGTTCAATGAAGCGCGTGAGTTCGCAGCAAGCGTGAGCGGTGGCTCTCAAAACGTCGCCACCGCAACCGCGGGCACTGTAAGCGGCGGCACAAATAACAATGTCAGTGGCATCTTCGGAACGGTGAGCGGCGGCCGGTTGAATTGCGCCGGCGGCGCTTATTCATGGGCCGGTGGCTATCAGGCTAAAGTCCGGGTTAGCGACCTAGGAACCGCAGGGCCAATCTGCGTCGGCACTTCGGGCGATGCCGATGGGGACAACGGGACCTTCGTTTGGGCCGATGATCAGTTAATCGATTTTATTTCCACAGGTCCGCGCCAGTTCTTGGTGCGAGCCGCAGGCGGCATGGCGATCAACACGAATACGCCCGCAGCAGGCTCGGCACTTACCGTCGACGGCGGCGATTTGTCTATCGTCGGTGCCTCCAGGCTGAAATTTGGTTCTACGACGCGTCAGACGCTTAATTTGTTTGGCGTTCCAAGCACCGACTACGGCATCGGCGTACAGAGCTCACGCATGTACTTCCGCACCGACGCGGGCGCTGGCTTTAGCTGGTTTGAGGGCGGCCTGCATAACGACGCCACTGACAACGCCGGCACCGGCGGCACGCTGCGCATGCGCCTATCGAGCACAGGCCAGCTGCAAACCAGCACCGGTACCATCAGCACGCTGTCGGATGCGCGCTTGAAAGACGAGGTGCAGGACTACACCCATGCGCTGGATCAGATCAGTGCACTGCGTCCCGTACGCTATCACTACCGCGACGCTGGCAAGGCCGCGTTTCAAGCCGAAGGTCTACACTTGGGATTCGTTGCGCAAGAAGTGCAGCAGGTGTTTCCGGAATGGGTCAGCACGGGCGAAGACGGCTACTTGATGCTGTCGATGCGCGGATTTGAGGCGGTTGCCGTTCGCGCGATCCAAGAATTGAGCGCGGAAAATACTGCGCTCAGGGCGCGCCTAGCCGCCATTGAGGCGCGTTTGGACGCACGCTAATCGTCGCTCGCACCTGATAGTGCAGCGGCGAGGAAGCCGGTCGTCCCGGATCGAGTCCGGGGCGACTTGAAGCGTCAGTCGTTAAACGTCAGCTCGCGTTGTTCTGTACTGGGATGCTCGCGATGACGTTGCCGTCAACAGTTTCGATGCGCAGTTCGATGGCGTGCTGCTCGCACAGTCGCCGAACGATGGTCAGTCCGAGCCCGAAGCCAGCGCTGGCGAGTCCCTTTACGTGTGGCGCGAAGTCGTCTTCGCGCACGCGGCTGCCCGGGTTGGATATGCATAGACGCCCGCTAGCCACCTCAATGCGCACGTCGCCTGCGTTGGTATGCGCAAACGCATTGCCCACTAGGTTGGAAAGCACGATGTGCAGGACGGACGGGTGAGTGGCGACCGACGCGTCCGCCGGTATTTGCAGCAGCACCTCGACCGGCTTGCCGGCTAGCAGCGTCGCCTGTTCAACGATGACCCGCTCAAGCGTCCTCAGCAGTGTCGTGACGCTCGCCGTGTCCCGCGGGCTTGTCTCACGTGCGAGCGCGAGCAAGGTGGCGACGGTTTGCTCAAGCTGTGCCGCCGACTGCCTCGCGTGTTCGAGCTGCTGACGTCCCGTGTCGCTCAGTTCCGCTTCCGTCGCCAGCTGCTCGCAAGCGCCGCGAATCACCGCCAGCGGCGTACGCAATTCATGACTGGCATCGCGAGTGAACTCACGTTCGCGATCGGTGAACGTATGGATACGGTCGATGAGCTTTTCCAGCGCGCGCGCCAAAACGCCGGTCTCGTCGTTGGGGAATCGATCGGCGAACGCGGCAGGAAAGCGCGAGGGCTGAGTGTCGTCGACCAGCGTGGCCAGCCGCGACAGCGGTGCGCTGGTGCGTTTCGCCAGCCAAAACCCCAGCAGCAGCGCGAGCGCAAGCATCGCCAAAGCCGACCACGCCAGCACCTGTAGCAAAAGGCCGCGCATGGGCCTCACTACCAGTTGCTGGCTGACTTCGGCCACCAGCCAGGCCTGCGCGCCATGGCCAGCGGGCAACAGTGCCCGCAGGTGGTAGTGGCGATCATCGTTGCCCTTGAACTCCTTGCGCGCAGGCTCGACGCGTAGGGTCGCCGCAATGTCATCCGGAAGCGCTGACGCCGTCTCGACAACCCTCACGAAGGGCTCACCCGGCTGCGTCCAACGACCGGTGCTGGCGTGATGCCGCAGCTGCGCCTCAGCCTCGCGTTCAAGCATCGTGTTGAAAAGTTGGTCTTCTACCGAATACGTGAACGCCATCGCGTAAAGGCCGAACACGGCTGTCACCATGAGGGCGAATCCGGCAAAGACCAACATTAAGCGGTTGCGAAGCCTGCGGGTCGGGCGGCTCACTCGTCGGCATCCAGCCTGAAGCCAACGCCGTGGACGGTCTTGAGCATGGGCGTCTCGGATGGCGTATCGAGTTCTTGGCGCAGCAGATAAAGGTGAGAGCGCAGTGGATCAGAGGCAGGCATTGCGTCACCCCAGAGGTGCTCGATAAGTTCGCTGCGAGTCAGCGTGCGTGGCCAAGACTCAGCCAGCGCCAGCAAGATTCTCTGGCTGGTCCGATGTAGCTGGAGCACGCGCGCGCCGCGACGGATCTCGCCGCTGCGACGGTCGAT
>JBBSIY010000252.1:0-5641 GCA_038257785.1 Lysobacterales bacterium | reverse complement strand
CAGCTACATTCACGGCTTCTACAACCCGCATCGAATGCATTCTTCGCTCGGCTACTTGTCTCCAAACAATTTCGCAAGGAAACTCATCAGCACTGCAGCGCACCCAACTTCTTGAGCTCCACTTGAACGGGGCAAGTCCAGCCTTTCTCTTGGTTACTTCTCTTTGGCCACTCAAAGAGAAGTGACTCGGCTGCCGCTGAGGCAGACGAAACCCTGCGGGATACAAACCTACAAAGCGCAAAAGCGGCAAAGCAGCCCCCATGCCAACCCCCATTAGCAAGCAAAAAGGGCAGGCTCCCCAGCCTGCCCTCAATACATCAACTACCCTACTGGCCCGACTTCAACGTCGTCCACAACCGCGTATACAAACGATCCACTTCCGGCGGCAGCACGGCCAAGGTGAACAGCTTCGCCTGTGTCGCTTCGTCAGGATAAATATTGGTGTCGCCGGTGATCTCGGGATCAACCATCGACTTGGAAGCCGCATTGCCGTTGGCGTAGGACACGTAGTTGGAGATATCAGCAATGATCTCCGGACGCATGATGAAGTTCAGGAACGCATGGGCGTTGTCGCTGCGCTTGCTGCTCTTCGGGATGGCCAGCATGTCAAACCAGATCGCCGCGCCTTGGGTCGGGATGGTGTAGGCCACTTCGACGCCTTTGCCCGCTTCCTCGGCGCGCGTCGCCGCCTGCAAGATGTCGCCTGACCAACCGACCGCTACGCAGATGTCGCCATTGGCGAGATCGTTGATGTACTGCGATGAGTGGAAATAGCGCACGGACGGCCGCACGGCCTGCATGGCGACCAAGCCTTTGTTGATCACGGCTTCATCGAAGCTGTTCGGCTCCTCGCCGAGATAGTTGAGCACGGTGGGCACCATTTCCGAGGCGGCGTCGAGCATGCTGACACCGCACTTCTCGAGCTTCTTCATGTACTCGGGGTTGAAGACCAGCTCCCAGCTGTTGACGGGGGCGTCTTCGCCTAGCGCTTCTTTGACTTTGGCGACGTTGTAGCCGATGCCGGTGGTGCCCCACAGGTACGGAACCGAGTGCGCATTTGCTGGATCGTTGCGGGCGATCAGCTCCATCAGTTTTGGATCAAGATTGCTCCAGTTCGGCAGCTTGCTGCGATCCAGTTCAATAAACGCACCGGCCTGGATTTGCCGTCCAAGAAAGCTCAGTGACGGCACGACGATGTCGTAACCGGCGTCACCCGACATCAGCTTCGCCTCAAGTCCTTCGTTGCTGTCGAACACGTCGTAAATAACTTTGATGCCGGTTTCGGCTTCGAACTTGGCGATGGTGTCTTCGGCGATGTAGTCCGACCAGTTGTAGATGCTAAGCACCTTCTCTTCTGCAGCGGGCGCCGCGGGCGCGGTCGCAGTGGGCGAGTCTGTCGGGGCGGGAGATTGGCCACAGGCGGCGAGCAAGGTGGCGGCGAGGGCGAGAGCGAGAACGTTGCGCTTCATCGGGAATCTCCACATCGGATGGGTGAGCTGAGAATGACACTGTAGGCGAGCGGCTGCCAGCGTCGGTTTGACCTCTTTAGGTGCGACGTCGAATACCGAGGGCGTCGGCGGTCATGTCGAGCGACTTCCACGTCTTCTCGAACATCTCGTCGATCTGCGCGCGGCTGATGATGAGTGGCGGCGATAGCAGCATGGCGTCGTAGGTGGCGCGCAGGATCAATCCGTTCTGCAGCGCAAAATCTCGGCACATGGCACCCACCCGGCCACGGTCCGGAAAGAAGTCGCGCTGCGGTTTATTCGGCACCAGCTCTAGCGCACCGACCATGCCGATCAGACGCGCCTCGCCAACCAGCGGATGCTCGCCAAGTTCGCGCCAGCGCTGCGCGAGATAAGGACCAGTGTCATCGCGACAGGTTTCTACGATGCGTTCGTCTTGCAGGATGCGGATGTTCTCCAGCGCGACGGCGGCGCACACAGGGTGGCCGGAGTACGTGTAGCCGTGGGCCAGCTCGCCGCCTTTTTCTTTCAGCACGCCGGCGACGCGGTCGTTGAACATCACCGCGCCGAGCGGGATATAGCCCGAGGTGATGCCTTTGGCCAGCGTCATGATGTCCGGCTGGAAGCCAAAGGTTTCTGCCGCAAACCAGTTACCGGTTCTCCCGAAGCCGCAGATCACCTCGTCGGCGACCAGCAGCACATCGTGGCGACGGCAAATTTTTTCGATTTCTTGCCAGTAGTTGCGCGGCGGAATGTAGACCCCGATCGCGCCCATTACCGGCTCACCGATGAAGGCCGCTACGCGATTCGCGCCGAGCTCAATGATCTTGTCTTCGAGTCGCTGTGCGCACACGCGGCCATAGGCCTCTTCATCGAGATCGCCGCCATCGGCGAACCAAAACGGCGGGTCGATATGGTGAATGTCGGGAATCGGCAATCCACCCTGTTCATGCATGCCCTTCATGCCGCCCAAGCTCGCGCCAGCGACGGTGGAGCCGTGGTAGCCATTGTGGCGGCCAATAAAAATGTTCTTCTCTGGCTGGTCCTGCACGCTCCAGAAGTGCCGCACCATGCGCAGAATGGTGTCGTTGGCCTCTGATCCCGAGTTGGAATAGAAGACGTGGTTTAGGTCGCCCGGCGTTAGCTCAGCGAGCTTGGCTGACAGCCGCACGGTGGGTTCGGTGGTGCACTGAAAGAAGCTGTTGTAGTAGGCCAGCTCAGTCATTTGTTTGGCTGCGGCCTCGCCCATCTCACGCCGGCCGTAGCCGATGTTGACGCACCACAGACCAGCGAAAGCATCCAGCAGTTTGTTGCCCTGCGCATCCCACACGTAGCAGCCTTCGCCGCGACTAAGGATCCGCGTGCCTTTTTTTGCCAGCGCCGCGTTGTCGTTGAACGGATGCAGGTGATGGGCGGCGTCGAGCTGTTGCAGGGCTAGGGTGGTGCTGGGGTCCATCTGCTTTTCCTGATGTGTATGCGGGTGCTGAGTCTTTCTGCTGCTCTGTAGTTGGTTCCATGCATCGTTTCGTCCGCCTCGGAGGCGGCCGAGTCACTTTTCTTTGAGTCGCCACGAGGCTCGCAGGAGCGAGACCGAACGCCGCAGGCGGCCCGAAGGGTGGAGGGCAGGATGCCCGACATCAAGCAACGTAACCAAAAGAAAGGCGACCCCGACGTGGCGCTCGCGATGGAGCCGCGAGTACGCAAAGGTGAGGCGGGGTTTGTTGACAGCACGTCCGTGTGCTGACAACAAACAAGCGCGCATCCCTGCGCGCTTCCCTTCGGGCTTTCCGCCTCCCCGTTGCCGCCACAAAGGGAGCCCAGCAGCTAGTGCAACAGCCACAGCCACAGCGACAGCGCGAGCAGCTTTCGAAACGTTGCCGTTTATGCAGCGATTGCTAAAGATCGAAATCGGTTAAAGCGAACAGCAATTGCAGGGTATTGGTGTCACACGTTCAACAGCAAAAACTCCCTCTCCCATGAGCTGATGACGCGGAAGTAGGTTTCGTATTCCTTTTGCTTGACCGCGATGTAGGCGGCGACGAAGCGCTTGCCCAAGATTTGCACGAGGGCGTCGCAGCCGTGCAGGCGGTCGAGTGAGTCTTCTAGCGAGCGCGGTAGCTGGAAGCCTTTGATATGTGCGCTGCCGGTTAGCGGTGCCGTCGGCGAGAGCTTCTCTCGCATGCCCAAAAGTCCACAGGCGAGCGTCGCCGCCATCGCCAAATACGGATTGGCATCTGAGCCAGCGAAGCGACTCTCAACGCGAGTGTTTTCTGGCGTATCCATCGGCACGCGCAGGCCGCAGGTGCGGTTGTCATAGCCCCACTCGGTGTTCATTGGCGATACTTCGCCAATCACTAGGCGTCGATACGAATTGATGTTCGGCGCAAAGAACGGCATCGCCATCGGCGTGTATTTCTGCAGGCCGCCCAAGTAGTGCATGAACATCGGGCTGTGCACGCCGGGCTTTTTGCCGGCGAACAGGTTGTGGCCTTTTTTGGCGTCGGTGAGGCTTTGATGGATGTGCATTGCGCTGCCGGGTTCATTCGACATTGGCATCGCTAAAAATGTCGCGTAAACACCGTGACGCATCGCCGCTTCGCGCATGCTGCGCTTGAACAGAAACACCTGGTCAGCGCGCGACATCGGATCAGCGTGCTGAAAGTTGACCTCTAGCTGTGCCGCGCCAGATTCGTGGATCAAGGTGTCGACGTCGAGCTCCATTGCCTCGGCGAAGTCGTACATATCGTCGAGGATCGGATCGAACTCGTTGACCGCGTCAATTGAATAGGACTGCCGTGCGGTTTCCGGACGGCCCGAGCGGCCCGCTGGAGGCTGTAGTGGAAAGTCAGGATCGACGTTTCTCTGCACCAGGAAAAACTCGACTTCTGGCGCCACAATCGGCGCAATGCCTAGCTCGTCATACAGGTCCAGCACGCGGCGCAGGACGTTGCGCGGGGCCAGCTCGTGCGGGCGACCGTCGCGGGTAAAGCAGTCGTGGATGATTTGTGCCGTTGGGTCCTTCGCCCACGGCACGATACGCACGGTAGTCGGGTCGGGCCGCAGGTACATGTCGGAATCTGAGGGGCTGACCAGATCGTCGTAATTGTCGGGATATTCGCCGGTGACCGTGGTGACGAAGATGCCTTCCGGCAGGCGCGTGCCGAAGTCGTGGGAGTACTTGGTTTCCGGCACGATCTTGCCGCGCGCGTTGCCGGTGATATCGGGCACCAAGCACTCGACCTCGGTAATGCGGCGTTCTTTCAGCCAGCGTTTGAGCGAGCTTTGCTCGCGTTCCTGCGGTGTTTTGGCGCTTGCTTTGCGGGTGCTCATGGGGGTTTTCAGCTGATGCGGGTAGCGGAGCGGGCGCGACAGGCTTCCGCGAATCGCTTAAAAATGCCGGCGTAGAACGGGTTTTCCGCCGCGCGCCACTCTGGATGCCACTGCACGGCCAGCAAGAAGGTGTCGGCGCTGTCGAGTCTAAAGGCTTCGATCAATCCGTCTGGCGCGATGGCCTCGATGAGCGCGCCCGGCGCCAGTGTGCGGATGCCTTGGCCATGCAAGGAATTGACGCGCTGGCTCGTGCTGCCAGCAATCTGCGCGAGCCAGCCGTCCGCAAGCAGTTCAACCGCGTGCGCGGGCCCGTACTGAAGGTCAAGCGCATCGCCGTCGCGTTCACGGTGGTCCAGAAAGCCCTGCACCTCATGCACCTTTTGATGCAGCGTGCCGCCGAGTGCCACATTAACCTCCTGCAGGCCGCGACACACCGCCAACACCGGCAAGCGACGCTCAATAGCTAACGGAATCAGGTTGAGCGTGGTGGCATCTCGACTCGGGTCGTGCAGGTTGTCGGCGTAGCTCGGCTCGTCGCTGTAGTGATGCGGCTCAATATTGCTGCGCGCGCCGGTTAGCAATAGCCCGTCGAGGCGATCAAGCAGACTAGGCAGCTGGGACAGCGGCAAGATCGAAGGGATCATCAGTGGCGCAAGTCCGGCGACTTCGCTGATCGCCCGAACGTATTTTTCGCCCACCGCCTGAAACGGATGCGCGCCAATACGTGTCGAGTCGGAGGGCAATCCAACCAGCGGCAAGGGCGCGGATGCGGGCACAGTCATCGGATCTCGACACTACTCGAGGCGTTTGATTTTATCAACGTTTGGACGTGCCTGAGCCTGACT
>JBBSIY010000251.1:0-5660 GCA_038257785.1 Lysobacterales bacterium | reverse complement strand
TGCGCACACTGTCAAAGATCTAAGCAGTCAGCCTCAACGCCGACCGCTTTGTCGTCCAACCTCTCGGTCAGACCGCTTAAGCATTTCACTCAAGCGAGCCGCACATCTTACATGAGATTTCATGGCCGTCAATACCTCGGGACCGAAATTTCGTTCCCCTCGCTGCGACTTGCGTCGAGGGCCGCGCACTCTAGCGACGGCGCTTAAAGAACGCAAGCACGCCCCGCAAATTCATCACGGGACTCTGTAGTAGTGTTGCATCCAACCTCATGAAGTTCATTGATATGCGCCACTTACTGCTGCCACTAGTCGTCTACTTTGCAGGCACGTGTACGGCCATAGCTGCGGAACCCACTCACTGGGTTGAGCTGGCCGGCACACGTTACGAAGTAGAGCTCGCCGCCGATGATCACAGCCGCATGCGCGGCCTGATGTTTCGTGAGTCGATGCCTAGTGGAAACGGCATGCTGTTTGTCTTTGAGGGAGAGTATCCGCAGTCCTTTTGGATGAAGAACACCTTGATCGCGCTCGATATCCTCTACTTTGATCGCGCAGGCCGTCTCGTTTCGGTGTCGGCGCAAACGCCGCCGTGCAAGAGCGCCTATTGCCCGAGCTATCCGAGCAGCGGCCCGGCGCAGTTCGTATTGGAGCTGGCCGGTGGCGAGAGCGAAAAGCTCACGCTCGAGCCTGGCGCGCAGCTGCGATTTGGACCTGGCATTCCTTCCGCACCTCAGCCGTGATTGATCGCGCCACGACACAGCACCGATTGATTTGAGAACAATGGGGGCCACATGACAAGCATGAGCGACCTTCGGACCAGCGCTACTTGGGAGCACATTGCCCAGCTGCCCGATGAGCAAATTCCGCTTTTGCATGCATGCCTCGTGATCGCGCGGGATGAATATCCCAGGCTCGATGTCGACCTCTATGAAGCTCAGCTTCAGCAACACGTCGACGAACTTACGCCGCGCATTGCGGCAAACGCCGACACGCGCCTGCAGCTTGCAGAACTCAACCGCTATCTATTTCAGGAGTTAGGATTTAGTGGTAACCAGCAGGACTACTACGACCCCCGCAACAGCTACATCAACGACGTGTTTGACCGCCGCCTAGGGATTCCAATTTCGCTCGGCATCATCCAGATCGAACTGGCTCGCCGGCTGGGGCTACCGCTGGAGGGCGTTTCCTTTCCTGGGCACTTCTTGGTGCGACTGCCGATGGAGGGCGGGCTATTGGTGCTTGATCCGTATCACCAAGGTCGCTCAATAGACGCCGAAGAGCTTAAGCTGCGCGCGAGGCCACACATGGGCGGAAGCGCAATTGATGATCAGCAGCTGTTGAGCATTCTCGCGCCGGCTGGTCATCGCGAGATTTTGGTTCGAATGCTGCGCAACCTAAAGTCGCTGTATTCAGAACGCGAAGCGTGGGACAAGGCGCTGCGCTGCGCAGACCGTCTAGTGCGGCTCGACCCATCGCAGGCGGAAGAGTCGCGCGACCGTGGTTTGTTCTATCTCAAGATGGGCCACACAGCCGCAGCGCGCGAGGATCTTGCGCACTACCTCGTGCAGCGTCCGCAGGCGGGTGATGCAGAAAGCGTGCGCCTAGCGCTAATAGAAGCCGGCTCACAGCCCGTGCGGCTGAACTAGCTGATGGGTTTCAGTTCATCTCGACCATTTCGAAGTCATCTTTAGTGACGCCGCAGTCGGGACAGGTCCATGTCTCAGGCACATCTTCCCAGCGCGTACCGGCAGCAATGCCCTCACTGGGCAGGCCGTCTTTTTCGCTATAGATAAACCCGCAGACCACACACATCCAAGACGTATAAGAGCGAGCTGTGGGAGCGTTGGAGGACATGATGTTGGATTCAGAATTTTGCGAGGGCGCGGATTGTCCCACTGCTTGCAGCCGTGAGGAAGCGCGGAGTTTCACGTTCTATGCGTGATGATCGCGAGATACGCCTGCGCGGCCTCTACGCCATCACGCCTGATGAAGCCGATACTGATCGCTTACTCGCGCGTGCAGCGGTGGTTCTGGCGAGCAGACCCGCGCTGCTGCAGTACCGAAATAAGGCGGCGTCACAGTCACTGAGGGCATCGCAGGCGCGTCAGCTGCTGGCGCTCTGCCGTGAGGCGCACGTGCCGCTAGTAATCAACGATGACGCTCAGTTGGCCGCTACTATTGGCGCGGATGGCGTGCATCTTGGTGCGCACGACGGCGATTTCGCGACAGCCAGGAACCTACTCGGCACAGAGGCGATCGTCGGCGTGTCGTGCTATGCCGACGTGGCGCTCGCCAAGCGCGCATCGGTTGCCGGCGCGAGCTACGTGGCATTCGGTAGCGTGTTTGCGTCACTTACTAAGCCGCATGCTGTGCGCGCTGACATCAGCTTGCTGCTTGATGCCCGACGCAGACTTGAGCTGCCGATCTGCGCGATTGGCGGTATTACCCTCGCCAATGCAGCACCGCTCGTTAGAATTGGAATCGACCTGCTTGCGGTCATCACCGATGTGTTTGGGGCGGCTGACCCTGAAGCGGCAGCCCTGACGTTTGCTGCGATGTTTGCGGAATAAACGACCACGCCGACATCATCACGCGGTAGCGATGTGTCCCTCACTGCCGTATCGCCTAGTGACTGCTGACATATGCGCGATAATTCACCCCTCGCCCTAACGACTAACGCGACTTGCCTCAACGCCGGCGAGCCGCATGCCAACGCACGGAAGACCCACACATGAGCCGCAATCACGAATTATTCCAAACCGCACTGACTTTGCTGCCGGGCGGCGTCAATTCGCCCGTTCGTGCATTCAAGTCAGTAGGGGGCGAACCGTTTTTTGCACAGCGAGCAGCGGGCGCGTACCTGTGGGATGTCGAAGGCAAGCGCTATATCGACTACATCGGCTCATGGGGTCCGATGATTGCCGGTCACGCTCATCCTGCTGTGATCGAAGCGGTCACACGTACCGCTCGCGACGGATTGTCGTTCGGCGTCCCCAATCCGTTAGAAGTGACGATGGCGCAGACCATCACAAGGCTGATGCCCAGCTGCGAGATGGTGCGCATGGTCAATTCAGGCACTGAGGCAACGCTGTCGGCCATTCGCCTTGCGCGTGGTGCAACGGGCCGCAGCCGCATCGTTAAATTCGAGGGCTGCTATCACGGTCATGGCGACAGTTTTTTAGTCAAGGCAGGCTCGGGCGCACTGACGTTGGGCGTTCCCGACTCTCCCGGCGTGCCAAAGGCGCTGGCCGATCTGACACTCACCCTGCCCTACAACGACCTTGAAGCCGCATCAGAGCTGTTCGCGAGGCACGGTGAGGATATCGCTGCGCTCATCGTCGAGCCCATCGTCGGCAACGCGAACTGCATTCTTCCGCGCGAGGGGTTTTTGCAGCATCTACGCGCGCTTTGTACGCAGTACGGCAGCGTGCTGATTTTCGACGAAGTGATGACAGGCTTTCGCGTTGCCTTGGGCGGGGCGCAAGCGCTGTATGGCGTGACGCCCGATCTCAGCACCTTCGGCAAGATCATCGGTGGCGGCATGCCGGTCGGCGCATATGGCGGGCGGCGCGATCTCATGCAGCAAATAGCCCCGTCCGGACCCATCTATCAAGCGGGCACGCTGAGCGGCAACCCGGTCGCAATGGCCGCAGGCTTGGCGACGCTTGAGTTGATTCAAGCGCCGGGATTCCACGAGGAGCTGTTTCGGCGCACGCGCCTGCTGACCGACGCGCTACAGGCGGTTGCCGATGAGGCCGGTGTGGCCTTCAGCACCACACGCGTGTGCGGCATGTTTGGTCTTTACTTCAGCGGCGAGAAAGTCGAGACCTACAGCCAAGCAATGCGCAGCGACGTCGGCGCGTTTCGACGCTTCTTTCATGGCCTGCTGGCGAGGGGAGTGTATATCGCGCCCTCAGCATATGAAGCCGGCTTTCTCTCTGCCGCGCACAGCGAGCAAGACATCGCCGACACCGTGCAGGCGGCGCGTGAGGTATTGGCGGAGTGGCGCGCATGAGCACAAAGCGCGGCGATGGCGTGCACATCCACACGCTTGCCGTGCGGGCCGGCGGCGAAGCTGACGCCACAACAGGCGCGCTGAGCCCACCGATTCATCTGGCGACCACGTTTCGACACGGCCCCGCCGCTGAGCGCATCGCCGGCTATGAATATCAGCGTGAAGGTAATCCGACGCAGGATCGACTCGAGGCCGCACTCACTGCCCTTGAAGGTGGCGCCGGAGCGCTGATGTTTGCCACCGGAATGGCAGCGATGCACGGCCTACTCGACACCTTGCCCAGCGGCAGCCACATCGTCATTCCCAATGACTGCTACACCGGGTTGCGCACCTTAGCCGCCGAGTTTTTGCCGGCGCGTGGGGTCAGTCACAGCGCGGTAGATATGACAGATGCGGCCGCTTTGAGCGCGGCGCTTCGCAGAAACACCCGAGTCGTGTGGATCGAGACACCGTCAAACCCGCTGCTATCAATCAGCGACATAAAAGCACTCGCCACAATCGCGAAAAATAACGGCAGCCTTGTTGTATGCGATAACACCTTCGCGACCCCGCTATTGCAACAGCCGCTGGCCCTCGGTGCCAATATCGCGATGCATTCGACCACAAAGTATCTCGGTGGCCACAGCGACGTGATGGGCGGCGCGCTGGTATTTGCACAGCGCAGCGAGCTGTTCGACACAGTGGCGCATCGGCGGCATATCACGGGTGCCACCCTCGCGCCGTTCAATGCATGGCTGACCCTGCGCGGCTGCCGCTCGCTCGCAGCCCGAATGGACTGGCACTGCCGCAACGCGCAAGCGGTGGCCGGCGCATTGGAGGCGCACTCCGCGGTTGAGCGCGTTAACTATCCGGGACTTGCCAGCCATCTAGGACACGATCTTGCCCGGCGGCAAATGAGCAATTTTGGCGGCATGCTTAGTTTCACCTTGAAGGGCGGGCGTGACGCAGCTTTAGCTGTCGCGGCGAATTTGCAGCTAATCGTCAATGCAACATCGCTAGGCGGCTGCGAAAGCTTGATCGAGCATCGCGCATCGGTCGAAGGCGCCAATCCAACATCCTCGCTCAATCTACTGCGGCTGTCGGTCGGACTTTAGCACGCCGACGATCTAATCGCCGATCTTAGACAGGCGCTTGATGCGCTTTGAGCACGTGCGTCGATAATGACGTTTCGCCAACGCAAGCGTCGCTAACCTTCGCGTCGACAGTCTTAAGGTAACTGCACTTTGGAATCTGACGCCGCAGTCGATCACGCGCTGGCGCGCCTGCGCGCCGAGCTTGAGCCCGCCCTCAACACGCTCGTTCCTCTGCTGCACGAGGATCTGCGGCGTCTCGCGGCGTCACAGCGGCGGAGGTTTGCGACACCGCCAACCCTAAACACCACGGCCGTGGTCAACGAGCTGTATCTAAAGCTGGTGCAAAGCGATGGCGTCAATGTCAGCGGCCGTCGCCATTTCTTTGCACTTGCCGCGCTTGCTATGCGGCAGATTCTGGCCGATCACGCGCGTCGTCGGATGAACTCGCCGCTCGACAGTGGAGCGCTACTAGTCGATGTGCCGAGTGAGGATGTCAGCCTGATTCTGGAAGTCGACGACGCATTGAAGCGGCTGGAGGCCGTCAATCCACGTCTGGCCCAGGTCGTCACCTG
>JBBSIY010000250.1:0-5784 GCA_038257785.1 Lysobacterales bacterium | reverse complement strand
CCCACTCGGGGATTGGGCAAACCGGCCGATGGT
The DNA here is from genome assembly GCA_038257785.1 of Lysobacterales bacterium. Lineage (GTDB taxonomy): Bacteria > Pseudomonadota > Gammaproteobacteria > Xanthomonadales > Xanthomonadaceae > JANNWF01. The sequence continues at coordinate 5,751 of JBBSIY010000250.1, read as the reverse complement.
CGGCCACGGATTGCGCGGCGCTGCATCCGGGCTACTGGCTACTGGCAGCCTAAGGAGTCCGACAGCCGCGTCGCCGGCAGATTCACCTGCCAGCGTCCCGACAGCGGCGCAGGCACGGCAAAATCTAGGCCGAAACTGCCCGCTGCCGAACTGCTGTACGTGTGCTGCAAGCTGCCCAGCGCGGGCGTCACCAGCGGCGCGCTATACGCGCAGAGCGGACATGCACCGGTGCGCCACGCCATCGAGAGCGTGCTGCCACCGAACGGTGCGATCGAGCCGAGCGACCAGCGCGCTGTGCCGGCTGCGTCGTAAAAATACGCGCCGATGCTCTCGAAGTCGGGATTTGCGATCACGCTGTAGCCGAAGCCCGGTTTCTCTGGCGAGAACCAAAGGCCGGTCACTTCACGCGGGCTGCCGCCCACACTTGGGCAGCGCCTATCACCTATCCACTCCATCGACTCGCTGCCGCTGCTGGCATCCAGGCTCCAGCTATAGGTGAAGCGCTGCCCCTCGTTGAGGCTGAGCAATCCCTCACCCACCGGCGTGCTGATGGCCTGCTGGCCATTCCAGCGATAGCGCAATAGCTCAACGCGCCACTGTCCCTGAAGCTCGCCCGGACGCGGGGCAGCGCCGAGATACCACGTCGGCGTGCCGTCTTCGAGATAGGTGTACCACGCAAGTCCCCAGCTATCGCCGACCGGAAACACAAACAGTCCCGATCCGCTGCGCGCCGGATTGAAGTAGGCACCAAATTGCGGATGCGCGCGCGACGTGCCGTAGGTAAGGCTGACGTCGAGCGTGAAGGTGCTAGCGGTAGCGCCCAGATTGACCGGCATGACATACCAGCGGCTAGGTGCCAGCGAATTTCCGGCAAGCATGATGGTGTGATTGGCACCGGGCCCAAACGCGCTGGCGTTTGACTCAAGCTGGCCCGGAGAGGATTGGACGACAGGCGTGCCTGGATTCGCTACACGCGCCGCAAACAGGTCAATTTCCCCGTTGCCAGAGCTGGTTATCGTCATTGCCGTGGCATTGAATGGCACGTCGAGGAACAGCTTGTCGGCCGCGCTATTGCCGTCCAGTCGCATCTCTAACGGCCGGCCGGGAACCAGCGCGCGCGCAGCTGGCGTCTGGTTACCGCGCTGGATTTCTACGCGCGCCCATGCGAACGGCTGCGGTGCATCGCGGACTGCACGCAGGCCGACATAGGCGGACAACAGCGAGCCCGATGCGCTGGTTGGCGAATCAAACGCGAGGCGCAGCGGCACCACTTGAAAGCGCTCAAGCACCGCCGGTGCCGTCACCGTCAGCGCTGACGTGGGATCCGCTACCAGCTCATTCAATGTGGTGGTCAAGCGGACGGCATCAACCCCCGTGTTGCCGGCACGAAAGTTTTGCGCGAGCACCCAGTAGGAACGCGCGAACGGGGCTGCCTCAATCGGCAGCTCGCAGCGCTCGAGCGCAGCTTCGTCGGCCGACGTACACAGCAGCTCAATTTCATCGGGCTGGCCATCGCCATCGCCATCAAGTCCTACAAACAGATCAACATCGGGTGCGGTCGTTGATATCAAGTCCGCCACCAGGATCCAGCCGTCTGCCGTAGCGGAAGCCGGCACGGTGACAAGACTAAAGTAGGTGCCGATGCCGAAGCTATCGTATGGCAGCGTATTGGTGGCGTCTTGGGTCAGGTTTTCGCTGCGCCGCACCGCCTCGGTCACCGAAGTAACGGCCAGCGTCAGGTCTGGCAGCGCGATCAACCCACTGATGCCGACGTCGCTGGCCACGCGATCCGACGGGCTGTTGATCGCCAGCGTCGGAATGTCGCCGGCTGTGGCAAATGCGTTCACCGTGATGCGCGCATCACTCGCCGCTGCGCCGGATATTTTGTGCAAACGCAGCGCGCCTGAAACCCACTGACCCGCGATACGAGGGTCACGCACGTCGAGCTCGATTTGCAGGGTCTGACTACCGCCAGCCGCCAGCTCAAACTCAAGCGGCGTGACGGTCGCGATTGCACCACTGGTTAGCTCGACCTCCACCCGCCACCGACCTCCGCCATTCAAATCGCGCACTTCGCGGCTGAAGCTGCAGCGCTCGAAGCACGCGGGATCAACCAGCGCTGCTTGGTTCAACGCTTTCGGCTGTCCGCCTGCTGAAGGCCGCGCCGCCAGCAGCGCTTGACCCGAAAGCGGAAAACTCAGGCCGGCACGCAGCGCCGCCGGCACGTCGAGTCGACCGCCGCCTTGCTCAAAGGGCGTGGCAAGGCCGCTGCCGGAGGTCTTACGCACCATGGGTGATGCGGCGCTCTGAATAGCGGATTCAATGTCGGCGACCGTCCACGTCGGTCGCGCCGCGCGCAGCAGCGCGACCGCACCGGCAACATGCGGTGTCGCCATCGAGGTGCCGCTTAAAAACGCAAACCCATTGCCGCTGCCGGCTGCCGCGATGATCGACGTGCCGGGAGCCGCGACGTTCGGTTTGAGGATGCCCGGCACAGATGACGGTCCACGCCCGCTGGTCGATGCCAATATGTCGGCGACCGATGCCTCGCTGCGCAGCTGCGCACCTTCCAAGCGACCGCGATGCCCCGTTCCGCTCGACAGCCAAGTGCGCAGGGCGTTGCCAGCCTGCACGCCGACGTGCGTTGCAGGAATGCTGTGCGCGTCGGCAACGATGCTCTCGCCTTCCACAACCGTGTTAGTAAGAACCATGCCGCCGCCGCCGGCCAGCCGCACGTTGTTGCTTTTCGCTACTCGCGCCTGCGTGCCGCGCGCGCAGACGACGATCTCGCCATTAAATACGGGGCCGGTCCACGGGTTGGTAGCGCCCGTCGGCGGCGAGTCAGCATCGCTGCCAATGCTGCACCCTGGGAAATCCAGCGGGATCACAATCGAAGCCGGACCATAGCCAGCCGTCGAACCTACCCCAAGTAAAACACCACCGCTCGGCGGTGGCGTATTGCCGCCGGTCAAATCCACCAGTCGGTTGACAAGGGCGCGGTCGTGGGTCGAGTTAGCCGCCGCGATCACCCAGGGCGCATTGCCCGGCGACGACACCGTTCCCACACCGGGACCATCGTTGCCAGCGGCAACGACGACCACGACGCCAGCGTTACGAGCGTTAAGCATCGCGGTCGCATCGCTCGCCGCCCATGGGTCGCGCGGGCTGCCGCCAATCGAATAGTTGATCACCGCCACTCCATCGGCAACGGCCTGATTGAGCGCCGCCAGCAGCCAGCTGCCGCGACAGTTCTCATCCTCTTCGCAGGCTTTGTAGGCGATGACGTTGGCGCGCGGCGCGACACCTGAGACGAAGCGATTGACCGTTCCGGTGCCGGTCGAAATCGACACCTCAAGTCGATTACCGGCAGCCGTCGATGCCACGTGCGAGCCGTGCAGGTCTTGACTCAGTCCATCGTTGGCTTCTCGGTCATCACAACCGGTGCCGGCATGCACGCCGGTGCAGATGGTGAAGTCATGAATGCCGATCAGCTTGGCATTGCAGAAGGTCGGGTTGCTGGCACACAAGCCGTAGAGCTGCCCGCGCGGATTGGTGTGCACATAGCCATCGATAGGGCCGACCGCAGCAAACGACGGATGCGTGCGATTGATGCCAGTGTCGATGACGCCAACCACGACGCCCTCGCCGCGCGTGACTACGCCGTCCACGCCGCTCCAAAGCTGGTCGGCACCTACCCACTGCGGTCCAGAGTCGGTGGTCGGCTTATGTATCCATTCCGCTTCGACGTGGCTAACGCCAGGCATCGCGGCAATACGCTTGGCTTCACTTGCTGTCAGTGACAGCACGACGGCGTTATTGACCACATCCAACACCAGCGACGGCTCAACTGTCCGCCCAAGTTCAGCCGCCAGCAATGCCAGTTGATCGTCGCGCTGCTCACCCAGCCATGCCCGATACGCCTGCGCGGCGGGGCTCTTCATGTTGAGGCGCGTATCACCCGTTACCTCAGGGCTAGTGGCCTTGAGGCCTGCCCGCTTTGCATCGCTATCACCTTCGAAGCCGCGAAACGCGGCCAGTGGCGCTTCGTCAAAGCTGACGATGTAGGTGCCAGGAACAGCATCATCGACCAGCGGCGATGCCGCGTAGGCAAGGCCCATATTCAGCAAAAGCGCAGCGCTTAGGAGCATTCGGGTCATGTCGTTGTTCAGCCGACGATAGGTCAACCCGAGAGTTTAGCCGCCCACTGAGCCGCCGTCGCCTTGACCGATTCCGCAGTTCATATGTTCATCACACAGAATAACTAGTGCTACGCCTTCAGTCTCACTGCGCTACCCTGCGCGCCCCGCTGCTCGCTCAACCCACGTAAAAGACCTCCCGATGCCTCTGATTACGCTGCAAGACCTCGATTACTCCGTCGGCGGACCGCTATTGATCGAAGGTGCGACGCTTGGCATTGAGCGCGGCGAGCGCATTTGTATCGTGGGCCGCAATGGCGCCGGTAAATCCACTCTGCTGCGCCTGCTGGACGGTGAGCTGCTTCCTGACGGCGGCAGGATTGTCCGCGAGGTCGGCGTGCGCGTCGGAAAAATGGCGCAGGAAGTGGACTCCGCACTGGAAGGCCCCGTGTTTGACGTGATTGCGGCCGGCGCTGGCGACCTCGGCGCCCTGCTCGCCCGCTATCACCACATCAGCCACGCTGAGTCATACGACGCCAACGAGTTCGCCGACCTGCATGAACGGATCGACGCGGCCGAAGGCTGGGATCTAGAACGCCGCGTCGAGCGCCTGCTTGAGCGCCTGAGCCTGCCGGCCGACGTTGAGTTGAGCTCGCTGTCGGGCGGTATGAAGCGTCGCGTGCTGCTGGCGCGCGCATTAATCGGCGAGCCCGACGTTCTGCTGCTCGACGAGCCCACCAACCATCTTGATTTGCCCTCTATCGACTGGCTTGAGGGCTTTCTGCGTGAGTTCACCGGCGCGATTGTGTTCGTTACCCATGACCGCGCATTCCTGCGCGCGCTGGCGACGCGCATCCTTGAAATTGATCGCGGCGTGATTAGCAGCTGGCCGGGCGACTACGCCAACTACCTGCGGCGCAAAGAGGAACGCCTGCACGCCGAATCGCAGGAGCACGCCCTGTTTGATCGACGTTTGGCCGAAGAGGAAGTGTGGATTCGCCAGGGCATCAAAGCGCGGCGCACGCGCAACGAAGGCCGCGTACGCGCGCTGGAAGCCATGCGCCGCGAGCGCGCCGAGCGCCGCGAGCGCAGCGGCAACGTCAAACTCGCCATCGCTGAAGCCACCAAGTCGGGCAAGCGCGTCCTGCATGTCGAGAACGCCAGCTATTCAATCGGCGATCGCTGCCTGCTGCGCGACTTCTCGACCGTTGTTCAGCGCGGTGACCGCATCGGCATCATCGGTCACAACGGCTCGGGCAAAACCACGCTGCTGCGCCTACTGCTGGGCGAACTGACGCCCGACAGCGGCGAAATCCGCGCCGGTACGCAGCTTGAAATTGCCTATTTCGATCAGCTGCGCAACGTGCTGCGCGAGGATTGGAACGCACTCGATAACGTCGCCGAAGGTCAGGAATACATCGAGATCAACGGCCGCCGCGTGCATGCGCTTGGCTATCTGCAAGACTTCATGTTCACGCCCGAACGAGCGCGCGCGCCGATCACGCGCTTGTCCGGCGGCGAGCGCAATCGCCTGCTGCTGGCGCGCCTGTTTGCACGGCCGGCCAATGTGCTGGTGCTCGACGAGCCCACCAACGATCTGGACATCGACACGCTG
>JBBSIY010000249.1:0-5797 GCA_038257785.1 Lysobacterales bacterium | reverse complement strand
TGCCACGCGGACTCTGCCGCCAACTCACCAGCGAAGGTAGCTGGCGATGAGGAAGCGACACCAGCGACTGGGGCACTCATCGGTCCAGTCGAGGTCGCAACCCTGACGACAGGCCTGGAAAACCCATGGAGCCTCGCATTTCTGCCAGATGGCGAGATGCTGGTGACCGAGAAAGTTGGAAACATCAAGCGGTTGGAGGCGGATGGATCACTGATAGGCACAATTTCTGGGGTTCCCACCGTGGTCTCGGCTGGTCAGGGCGGCCTGCTGGATATCGCTCTGTCGCCCACTTTTACCTCCGACGCGCTGATTTACCTGAGTTTTTCAGAAGCGGGTGAAGGCAAAACAGCCGGCACCGCAGTCGCTCGTGGCAAGCTCGTCGGCAGTGCGCTTACCGATGTGGAGGTGATCTTCAGGCAGACACCGAAGATCGAATCAGGTCATCACTACGGGTCGCGCCTGGCCTTTGACGGCGCAGGACACCTGTTCATCACGCTGGGCGAGCGCGGCAAGCGGCCGATGGCGCAAGATGTCAGCAATCACTTCGGTACCGTCGTGCGTATCTGGCCTGACGGCCGAGTCCCCGATGACAACCCATTCATCGACAAACCAGATTCGCAGCCGGAAATTTGGTCCTATGGGCACCGTAATCAGCAGGGCGCAGCGATTAACCCTTGGACAAATGCGCTCTGGACGCACGAGCACGGACCGCGAGGCGGCGACGAAATCAACATACCCGAATCCGGAAAAAACTACGGCTGGCCGCTGATCACCCATGGCATCGACTATTCGGGCCAAGCGATCAGCGAGGCGACCGGACGCGAGCAGGCCGGTCTCGAGCAGCCCCACCACGTGTGGGACGTGTCGCCGGCGATCAGCGGCATGGCCTTTTACAATCACGCGCGCTTTGCGAGCTGGAAGCAGAATTTGTTCATCGGTGCTTTGGCCGGGCGCGCGCTGATAAGGCTGCAGCTTGATGGCGACAAAGTGATAGCGGAAGAGCGTCTGCTCGGTCCGCTGAACGCGCGTATTAGAGACGTGCGCGTGGGTCCAGATGGTGCCGTCTATGTGCTTACTGACGATATCAACGGTCAGCTGTTGCGACTGACGCCTTTCAAGGGCTAAGGGGCTTCGTAGCATGACGTCGCATCGCTACATCGCCAAGGCTTTGGTCCGAGGGGCGATCGGATTCGCTACGCTCGGTGCTGTCGCCGATCAAGTACAGGCCTCAGTGACCGTGCCGGTCGAAGCGTCGGTGTGCAGTCCGCGAACGGTTTTTGCCGGCGGGTTCGAACCTCAGTGGGTGGCGCAGTCGAGTGCCGGAAGCGGAGGCTCTGATGGTGCCGTGTTCCGCAACGCGCCGCGACCCGGGCAAGCGCCGGTTGGCTACTACGCCTATGTGCCGACGGTGCGGCCTCATCCTGCGCCCGCGATAGTGGTGATGCACGGCGCTGCCGGCGCAGGCAATGCCCCGCTGGCGGCGCAGCAAACCCGCGACGACTGGATAGCACTGGCGCAAACGGCCGGCGTCATCGTGATTGCGCCGATTGCATCCGGCGCGCAAGGCGGCTGGAACCCGGGAGCGGATTTTCCCGCCATGGACGCCGTGCTCGCCGACGCACAGGCGGCGTACTCGATTGATCTCACGCGGCGCTATTTGTGGGGGTTTTCCGCCGGCGGCCATGTCGCCCACGCCCTCGCGCTACTGCGCAACAACGACCGCTACGCCGCATACGCCGTGCACGCGGGCGTGCTGGATGCCTACGCCGGTGGATCGGCCGCCGCGCAAGCTGCACGGCAGGTTCCACTCACGCTTTGGATTGGCGATCAGGACTCACTGTTTCCCTTTGCGGAAACCGATCGCGGACGATTTCTCAACGCAGGCTGGACCGAGGGCAGCACGCTGGATTACCGACCGTTCGCGGACGGCCACACTTACTACGTCAGCCAGTTGTCGTCGGTGTGGCAGTTTATGTGTGCGTGGTCGGTGCAGCCCTGACGGCTGCGCTGCTAGCCGCACGCTAGGGAATCAGTCTTCGATAAAACGCACGCGACGGGTGATGCCGCAGGTAAGTTCGTAGCTAATGGTGCCGGCAGCAGCGGCAACTTCCTCCACCGGCAAGCCTTGCCCCCACAGCACTACCCGATCACCCACCCGCGCCTCTGGAATACCGCGCAAGTCAATCGCGAGCAGGTCCATTGAAACCCGACCCAGCGTGCGCGCCCGCTGACCTCCCACCAGCACGGGCGATCCGCTTGGCGCATGACGCGGGTAGCCATCGCCATAGCCGATAGCGGCGATTCCGATCGGCATATCGACCGGAGCCACCACGCTGCCGCCATAGCCGATGCGATCACCCAAAGCGACATGGTTGATGGCAATCAGGCCCGTTGAGAGCGTCATCGCGGGCGAGAGTCCAAAACTTGCCGCCGGTCGATCATCGACAACCGACAGTCCATACAGCGCGCCGCCGGGTCGAATCCAGTCTGTGTGCGACGTTGGCCAGCCGAGTACGGCGGCGGAGTTCGCCATCGAACGAGCGCCTGAAAATCCACCGATGGCCGCCTCGAAAGCTTCGATCTGGTCGCGCGTGGTCGGATCGTTGAACTCGTCGGAGCGCGCAAAATGAGTCATCAAGACGATGTCATCGGCGACACAGGGCAGCTGACGCAAACGTTTGAAAGCCAAGGCCGCTTGCGTCGGCGGAAATCCCAAGCGGTGCATCCCGCTGTCAATTTTCAGCCACACGTTGATCGGTGGGCTGGCGCTATCGGCCTCCAACAGGCGAAGCTGACTCTCGTGATGCACCACCGTGTCAACACGCAGGCGACGCAGCAGGGCTAGATCAGCCGCCTCGTCGATGCCTGACAGCAAAACAATTCGCTGCGACAGGCCGACGGCGCGCAGCCGTTCAGCATCCGACATAGCGGCCACGCCGAACGCATCAGCACCGACAAGCGCATGGGCAACGCGCTCTAAACCGTGGCCATAGCCGTCGGCCTTCACAACTGCCATTACTTTTGAGCGCGGCGCAAGCCGCCTGACCTGCGCGAGATTGGCGCGCAGAGCATCGAGGTGAATGGTGGCGGCCGTGGGACGGGACATAGCGTCTATTTTGACTGAAGGTGGCGTCTACTGTGCCGCCGACGTCGGTAGCGCTGAGGGCGATTTGAGGCGAAACGATGGCAGCGATCCAGTGCCAGCATTGCTCAGCAGATCTCTGCATCCGATCTTGCGTCTTGGCAGCGCCAACTATTCGAAGTTACCGCCGTAGCTGCCCGAGCTGTGGTTATCGAACAGGGTGAACTGGCCGTGGAAGGCGAGCTTAAGCATGCCCGTCGGGCCATTTCGATGCTTGCCAATGATGATCTCGGCGAGCCCCTTGTCCTGTGAATCTGGATGGTAGTACTCGTCGCGATAGATGAACACGATGAGGTCAGCATCTTGTTCGATAGCGCCAGACTCGCGCAGATCCGCCATCACGGGGCGTTTGTCAGTGCGCGACTCTAGCGAGCGGTTGAGCTGTGAGAGCGCGATCACCGGCACGTTGAGTTCTTTTGCCAAGGCCTTGAGCGAACGCGAAATTTCAGAAATCTCGGTGGCGCGATTTTCCTTGCTGCCGGGCACCTGCATCAGCTGTAGGTAGTCGATCACGATCAGCCCCAAATCATGCTCGCGCGCCAGACGACGCGAGCGTGAACGCAGCTCAGTCGGTGACAGCGCGGGAGTGTCGTCGATGAATATCTTTGCGTCATTGAGCAGGCTGATGGTGCTGCTGACGCGGCTCCAGTCCTCGTCCTCCAGCTGACCCGTACGCAGCCGCTGCTGATTGATTCGCCCCAGCGAGGAGATCAAGCGAAACGCCAGCTGCGATGACGACATTTCCATCGAAAAAACCGCCACCGCTTTCTTCGTTTTGATCGCCGCAAATTGCGCGATATTGAGCGCTAGCGCCGTTTTGCCCATCGCCGGCCGCGCCGCCAAGATGATGAGATCCGACGGCTGCAATCCCGCTGTGCGCTCATCGAACTCGGTAAATCCCGTTTCCAGACCGGTCACCGAGCCTTTGTTTTCGTAGCGGTCAGTGAGGATGCGGAAGCTATCGCGAAGGGCCGCTTTCATACCTACAAAGCCTTGCCGGCCGCGCATGCCCGCTTCGGCAATCCGGAATACCGCCTGCTCGGCGGACTCGAGTACTTCGCGACTCGCCCGCCCCTCCGGCTGAAAGCCGTCGTTGGCGATCTGCGTACCGACGTCAATCAGCTGACGCAAGATGGACTTCTCGCGCACGATGTCGGCGTAGGCGACGATGTTGGCCGCACTTGGTGTAGTGCTGGCGAGCTCGATGACGTAGCCCGCGCCGCCCACTTGCTCGCTTAGCCCCTGTGACTCAAACCACTCGCCCAGCGTTACCGCGTCGCAGGGCTGCGATTTTTCGCTAAGCGTGCCGATGGCGCGAAAAATTAGCTGGTGATCGCGGCGATAAAAATCCTCTTCGCGCAATCGATCTGCGACCTTTTCCCAGCCCTCTTTCGAAAGCATCAAGCCGCCAAGAACGGCCTGTTCAGCATCAATCGAGTGCGGTGGCACGCGCAGCGAATCGCTGCGCTCAACGCGTCGGGGTGCGGGAAAAACAGCGGCCATCAGCAATTCCAAAGCGGGTTAGCGGGCAGTCCTGCGACCTGGCAGTGGCGAACGTGACAGGCCATCGCGATCACTGCGGGCGGAGCGCGATCATACGGAGTGCCTGCGGCGGGGGACATGCATAAGCCTGTGCATAAGATGGGGAAAACAGGTGAACAGCGTCAGTTTTACTAAGGGTTTAGCGTAAGTCTGTGTCACTGGTTGAGACGATGCCTGGGATACGCTCATGGGTGAAGGCCTAGGCTGAGGCCTACAGCGTGCGCGTTTTTGTCTGTCACTGAGGATCTTGTGATGCTGCGAATTTCCCTAACCGCTTCCGTTTCTGGCTATCTCTTGGCGCTTCTGCTGATTGCGCTGAGCAGCGCAAGCTGCGCGCAATCAACCTTTTTTGTCGCCACCAACGGGGCCGACCTGCCCGCTAACGGCAGCAGCACCGCGCCTTGGGCCAGCATTGAGTTCGCCCTTTCCCAGGTGCCAGACGGCAGTCTGATCTTGGTTCGTCCAGGCACCTACAGCGGGCGCATACGCGTTCGGGGCGAGTTCACGCAGGGCGTGACAGTGCGCTCCGAAACCCCGTATCGAGCGCGACTGCGGCATACCTCAACCGTACTCACGATCTTTAACGACGCCGCAAATATTGAAGGCATCAGCATAGAAGGCTTCGACATCGCCCACAGCGGGGCAGGAGCCAGTGCCCTTGTGGTGCAAATTCAAGATGGATTCAATACCGAAACCCGACGCATCAGCCTCCGCAACAATATTCTCCACGACTCCTTTAACAACGACATCCTGAAGATCAACAACGGCGCATCGGAGATCCGCGTCGTCGGCAACATGTTCTATAACCAACAGGGTTCGGACGAACATATTGATGCCAACAGCGTTGACGATGTGGTGATTGAGGACAACGTCTTCTTCAATGATTTCGCTGCCTCTGGTCGGCCGCTGCCAAGCGACACGGCGAGCTTTATCGTCATCAAGGACTCCAACGGCGATGATGACGAATACCTTGGTGCGCGCAACGTCATCATCCGTCGCAACGTGTTCGCCAACTGGCAGGGCAGCATCGGCAGCAACTTCCTGCTGCTCGGCGAAGACGGCACCGCCAATGTCGAAGCCTTCGCGATAGTTGCCGAAAACAATCTGTTTATC
>JBBSIY010000248.1:0-5809 GCA_038257785.1 Lysobacterales bacterium | reverse complement strand
TGCTCACGCACGGCCTGCAGCTGTACTTCAGACGCTGACAACTCATCGGCAATCGCGACGACTTCTGCCATTAGCTCCAGGCCATCTTCGCCCTTGCTTTTTGCAATACCGATAGCTTTCGAGCGCGTATTTCGCAGGTTTTGCAGCTCCTGCGTACGGGTCTGTATTTGTTTGCGCTGCGCCTCAAGCTCGTTTAGTGCGTCGACGTCCAAATCGAAGTCACGACTGGTCTTAAGCAGTTCAGCGGTTTCGACGAGCTGGGCGCGAAGCAGTGCGGGATCAAGCATGAAAGGGTTCCAAAATAGGCGCGGCCAGAAATTATCCGGACCGCGCGAGGGTGCGGCAAATCAAACGCTAGGCGATTCGATCACTGCCAAAGCGATTCGGGCCCGGCGAGCCACCGATGAAGCCCAACATGACCAACACGATCAGGATGCCCAAGAGCGGTATTAGCAGAAGCAACGAAAACCATCCCGACTTGTCTTGATCGTGCCAGCGTTTGCAGTAGATCGCCAAGGTGATCCACAACAGTGGGAGCTGCACCAGCCAGTACCAAACGGGTATCGACGGCAGGTTGTTGGGGTCAAGCCCCGCACCCGTCGCAGAACCCAACACGGCGATGTTCATGGCGATGCCAATCACCACCGTTAGCGCGAAGTAGACCCAAAACACTTTGCGGCTGACCCGGCCTTTGAACGAAAAAAGTAGCGCAGTCCAATTCATTGTCTTCTCCCCGAAGAACACCGCCCACGTCGGGCGCGTGCAAAGGATACCGGTTCAGATGCCGGGTCGCAGTCGTGCCGCGAGCTCCGCGCCCAGCCACACCAGCATCAGGCCCGCCGCCAGCGTCCCGGCCAAATAAGCCAGTGCCAATCCGCTGCGCTGACTGCGCACAAAGATCAGCATCTCAAGCATCAACGCGGAATACGTCGTCAATGCACCGAGCATTCCGACAATAAGAAACGATCGCCACCAGAGCGCTGCGGCTCCACGCCCCTCAAGCCAAACCGCCAGAAATCCGACGGCGAACGAACCGATGAGGTTGGCGGCAAGCGTCCCCCACGGCAGCCCCGCACCGAACTGTCGAAGCAGCGCGCCACCCAGCCAGAAGCGTCCCGCAGCACCCAGCGCACCGCCTGCCATCACCAGCGCAAGCTGCTGCCACCATTGAACAATCACGGCTTATTCCTCGCCGCCAGTCGTGCTGCACGCAGACCGTCGAGCTTTTCACGCAGCTTGATCTCGAGGCCTCGATCCACCGGCTTGTAGTAGACCTGCTCACCCATCACATCGGGAAATCCAGTTTGCTCCAACGCAACGCCGTCATCTGCATCATGGTCGTATTGATATCCTTTGCCGTAGCCCAGCGTTTTCATCAGCTTGGTTGGCGCATTACGCAGGTGCAGCGGCACATCAGCGGTGCCGAACTCATGCACGTCGCGCTTGGCGGCTTTGTAGGCAACGTAAGCGGCGTTCGACTTCGCCGTGCTGGCTAAGTAAATAACCAACTGCGCCAACGCGAGCTCACCTTCGGGGCTACCCAAGCGATCGTAGGCGTCCCACGCATCGGTCGCCATCTGCAATGCGCGCGGGTCAGCGAGACCGATGTCTTCGACCGCCATGCGCGTCATTCGCCGCGCCAGATAGATAGGATCGCAACCGCCGTCCAGCATTCGGCAAAACCAGTACAGCGCGGCATCAGGATTCGAACTACGCACGGATTTATGCAGCGCAGATATTTGGTCGTAAAACTGCTCACCGCCCTTGTCGAAGCGCCGTGTTCGATCAGCAAGCACCTGCTCGAGCGTCGTCTGGCTAACCTTGCCGCCCTCGCCCTGCGCCAGCTCAGCGGCAATCTCCAGCAGGGTCAGGGCGCGCCGCACATCGCCATCGGCGGCAACGGCGATCAGACGCAACATCGCATCCTCTACGTGCACCTTGAGCTGCCCTAAGCCACGCGCGTCGTCACTCAACGCGGACGCCAGTGCGACGACGATGTCGTCTACCGAAACAGCTTCAAGCACGTGAACTCGGCAGCGCGACAGCAGCGCCGAGTTCAGTTCGAAACTCGGGTTCTCAGTCGTGGCGCCGACAAACACAATGCTGCCGCGCTCGATATGCGGCAGAAATGCATCTTGCTGCGCCTTGTTGAAGCGATGCACCTCGTCGACAAACAGCACGGTGCGCGTGCCGGCTTCAAATCTGGCCTGAGCTTGCGCCAGCACTTCGCGAATTTCGGGCAGGCCAGACATCACCGCGGACACCGCACGAAACTCCGCTTGGGCATAGCGTGCTAGCAGCAGCGCAAGCGTGGTTTTGCCACAGCCTGGCGGACCCCACAGCACCATTGAGTGCACATGCCCAGACTCAACCGCACGACGCAGCGCGGAATCTTCAGCCAACAAACGACGCTGCCCGACCATTTCATCAAGCGTGCGCGGGCGCATGCGCTCAGCGAGTGGCTTCAGCGCGTCTGGCGCACTGAACAGAGAGGCATTGCTTGAAGGTTTATGTTTCGGCACGCCAGTATTCTACTAAGCGAAGAAGAATACCCATCGCAGTGACCATCAAGCCCTGTCAATTTTTCATGCTTCGAGCTGTCCAATGGCAGAGCGCGCGCAACCATGCCGCATCTACCGATGTCGGCAGCGACTGCCGCACTTAATCACCGACAGAAATCTCAAGCATTCCCGCCGTTGAATGTGCCAACGAAACCATCACCGGCACCAGCGCCTGATGGGACGCCGTCGCCGCCGACAATAGCCCGCACGCGTCGAACCGCACCTCGCACGCTGCGATGTGTTGCTCGCAAAACCCTCTCGACTGTCTCCCCGCCATCACCGCTTGTCCATTCAAAAGGAGCAGCCGGCAGCGTTAGCTCATCGGTCAAACAGCAGGTGTGGCCAGCGGGCGCTTTCCAACGAGCAGTCGGCCGCACCTCCACTCGTCAGTTTTCAAAAAGCGGCAACAACTGCTACGACAACGCCGCGATGGCGAGCTGGAACCGCAGCCTCAAAGTTGAAGCGGTCCACCGCGGACGCTTCGAAATGAGGGCAGATGCCCGGGCAAACGTGTTCGACTACATCGAGGTTGCCTACCATCGAAACCGGCTGCACTCGACACTTGGCTATCTAAGCCCAAGGCAGTTCGAGCCGGCCCATATCGCTTAGACAGATGTCCGTGATGCAGGGTCAACATGAGGCTTTGCAGTCGTCACAGCACAGAAGCGTTCTGTGCTGTGTTGTGCCCCCCTCACAGGAGGGGAGAGAGCAATGCAGTGCGCTCGTAGAGCGTCAGTCGAGCCAGGCAGCGGCCGTCCGAACCTGCTCCGGCAAGGGCTGGCCAGGTTCGATCAAGAACCGAACTTCGGATCCGTAGGCACCATGCTCCCCCACCCGGGCCACGACGCCGTCCAGGCCGAGCGCCCAATCGAATTCCAACGCCGCAGCCGGCAACGCCACCCACGCGGAGAAGCGCTCCACTCCGCCGCTATCGCGATGCCGCGCCCGGAACCAGCTTCGCTCACCAATCGTCACAGCATCAATCTTGGCAACGCTGCCGCCGCCGGCATCGAGGGCTTCAAACACCAATGTGGGTCGCGTGCTCAGGCTCGCGCGATCGGGTATGACGCTCACCCCAGGCGCCACGCCCAGCGACTTTTCATCACTTTGCGCCGCTACCAGCACCACGCCGCCCTCGAAGCCGTCGCTAAAGATGTCGTCCGACAGCGGCAACACTGTCAGCGTGTGGCTGTCTTCATTGTTGCCTGGAGTTGGATCAACGCTGGATGTCAGCAGCGCCAAGGCCGTGTTGATCAGCGCTCCGGGCGCAGTGTTGGTTTGGATGCTAGCCGTCACGATGACGGTAACGCTCGAGCCCACCGGAATCGCAGCTGTCAATTCGACATCGCCAGCACCGTTTGGAGTGCTGCAGGTCGCACCACCGCTGCCAGCGCACAGCCACGTGGCACTCGCTAAATCCAAACCGGCAGGCAGTTCGTCGAGCACTTCGACCGAACCCGCATTGCTGGGACCAGCGACATGGCTGACCACGATGGTGTAGGTCACCGCGCTGCCCGGCACCGCTTGGGTCGTCGCGCTGGACTTGTCCACTGCAATGTCCGCGCTTTCGTCACCGTTGGCAGTGAAGGTGATCGTGGGAAGACCAGCCAGACCGTTGACGCGTGCCGTCATGGTGTTGACGCCGGCATTGCGACCCAAGGTCCAGCCACCCACGATGGCGCGACCGTTGCTGTCCGTAGTGACCGACGCGCCGGTAGCGCTGCCCCCGCCGGATGCCACTTCAAACAGCACGCTGACGCCAGCGACGCCATTGCCCTTGCTATCGAGTACGCGAACCGCGGGTAGCGAGGGCATTGCCAGCGCGGCACCCGCCGTGCCGGTTACTGGCGTAGCGCTGTCGATGACGAATTGCGAGATCGCCGCCGCCAGGATCGTGAGCGTGCCGCTGGCGCTGCCCTGATAGTTCGAGTCGCTCACCGTGGCCACCACCGCGTAGCTTCCGACTGCCGACGGTGCCGGCGGCGGATTGCCAGCGTAGGTGACGTTGACTACAAGACCGGCCGGCGAAGTCGCGACGGTCACGGGTTTTGGTGTCCCGTCGAAGATTCGCGTCAGGTCAGACAGCGTCACTTGCGCCGTTCCCTTGCTTATCACCAGCGCGGCCGTGGTCGTGCCGCTGAGCGTGTAGTTCGTATTGCTCAGCGTTGCGGTCACGGTGTAGGTACCCGCATTGGTCGGCGCCAGCACCGGGGTCGCACCTTGGCTGTAATTCAGGGAGACGCCTGCAACGCCTGTCGGCGTTGTGTTCACGCTGGCGGTCTTCGCGCTGCCATCGTAAACATGCGCGAGGTTACCAAAGCTCACCGTCACGCCTGCCGGGTCGATGGTGATCTCAGCTGTGAGCGGCACTGGCTCTTCGTAGTTGGCGTCGGACACAGTGAGCGTCGCCTGGTAACTGCCCGCGTTGCTCGGCGGAACGGCGGACGGGCCGTAAGTGTTCGCGCCGCTGCCTGCGTAGCTGAGTGAGAACGCTGCAGAGTTCGGATTGGTCGTCGAGGCCGGCTTGGGTGTGCCGTCGTAGGTGAACGAACCTCCGGTCAGCGTGATGCCCGAATCTGCCTTCGCGATCGTGAGTGTTGCGCTGCCCTGTCCGAACAGACCACCCGCGTTGTCCTGGCAGCTCACCTGGACCAAATACTGGGCGGCGTTCCGCGGCAGCGTGGCGCTGCCATTGTACGTCGTGGTGCAGCTCAGGTTGCTCGACGGTGCGGCCGTAAATACCGCGCTCTTGTCCGTGTTGGTGAAGATCGTTGTCGCCGTGTCGGTGTCACTCCAGCGCAGCGCGGTGATGCTGATTCCGCCGGCGCTGTTCGTCAAATCAAACACCACCGGCGCTCCAAACGCGGCGCTGGCGCTGACCATGTAAGCGCCTGCGGTGGCGTTCGCCGTCGCAGAGACACTGACCAGTCCTTCGCTGTCGCTGCTCACTGTCACCGGTGAAGCAGAGCCGTCCAAGGTGGCACCGGCACCTGCTGTCGGACTCACGACGTATGTGATCGAGGCACCGGATATCGGATTGCCAAAAGCATCCGCCGCGCGTAGTTGAAGTGCGACCGGAAACGCCGTGCTTACCAGCGTGGTCTGCGCGTCACCTGCTATGTAGATCAGCTGACCCGCAGCCGCCGCCACGTTGGTCAGCCCAATCGCATTAGACGTCAGCGTCGCCGGTGTCGCCGCCACCGAGGCCGTGGCCTGGTACGCACCACCGGCCACCGTGTTCGCCGTCG
>JBBSIY010000247.1:0-5833 GCA_038257785.1 Lysobacterales bacterium | reverse complement strand
TCCATCGGCTCGTAAATTGCGCGCCCGGCGAAGTACATTGCAGACGTAATGCCATTGCTTTCGCCATCCGGAGCTCGGTAGGCTGTAAACGTCGAAACTAACCGCCGTGGCGACTAGTCGTTTATGGATCGCAACTGACCTATGGCCGCTGAGCCAGCTGCCCCCCAGAATGCTGGCATCACTTTGTCGCAAGCGATGCCTGCGGGGTTGGATAGTGCGAGCACCATTCTGATCAATTCTGCCGAAGTTGGCGCTGCTGCGTTCTCACAATCAGCCCTTAGAGAGTCAGGCTCGCAGGCAGCGGCTCCCCCCCAATCCGAGCGCATTCGTTACGCCATCCTCGGCGAGGCGGGACGTGGCGGGATGGCAACGGTTTATGTTGCGCAGGATCTTGAGCTGATGCGCAAGGTGGCGCTCAAGCAGCTGGCGGTTGACTTGCGCGATATCGGACCGGCGCGTCTGCGTTTTCTACGCGAAGTCCAAGTCACGGCGCAGCTTGATCATCCCTACATCGTGCCTGTGTACGGACTTGAAGTGACGCCGGAGGGCTCGCCTGCCTACGCAATGAAGCTGGTGACGGGCAGCACTCTGGCCGACTATCTCCAGGTTGCGATCGACGCCTATGTATCGGGAGGCGTTCCCGCTGAGACTCACAGCCTAGCTGCGCGTATCGAACACCTTTTGAAGGTGTGCGATGCAGTCCATTACGCCCACGGCAAAGGCGTCATACACCGCGATCTCAAGCCGGCCAACATCATGCTGGGCGCGCATGGCGAAACCTTTGTGATGGACTGGGGGATTTGCCATTTACTTGGCACGGATGATCCTGAATTCACGTCGGACTCCGCGCTTAGCGATACGACCGGCGGTTTGCAAACCGAATATGGCGCGGTGGTGGGTACGCCGCGCTATATGTCGCCAGAGCAGGCGCAGGGTCGTCGCGAAGAGCTGGGTCCGCGAAGCGATCAATGTGCTCTTGGCCTGATCCTGTTCGAGCTGGTCACGCTGAGCGCTCCTTTTGCTGGCGACAGTATGGTCGAGGTGATGCAGAACGCGGCTGCTGCAAAGCGAGCCACGGTGAGGCACGCGTATGAGCAGCGTGCAATCGCAGCGCCACTGCGGGCGATCATCGAGCGCGCCACCCGTTACGATCCCAAGCATCGGTATGCGACTGTCGGCGAGTTGGCCGACGATCTGCGACGATTTCTGCATGGCGAAGCCGTCCACGCCTTGCCGGATTCGGCGTGGCAGCGCGCGCAACGTTGGGTCGGTCGTCACAAGCAAGGAATGCTGTTGTCTGTGCTCGGATTGGTCGCAGCAACTGCGATTAGTTTTACCGCGCTGATGTGGCGTCATGCGCAACAGGTCGAAGAGGCTCAGGCGCGTGAGCTGCTGGAACGCGACTTGATCGAGCAGGCCGTGCAGAAGGGTGACCGTCTGCAGCTGCAGCTGCTGCAGCTGCAGAATGAGCTCGAGTCTCTGGCTGTTGCTGCCACCCAGCTTGTGCAACACGGAGTGCCCGCAGAAAACGCGCGGGCTTACTGGGCGGAAGATTATCGCCACGCCGAGCGGCGTCCCCCCGATCTGGGCATGCATCCGGACTTGGCTCGTGTCGTGAGCATGGATTGGGCGGTTTGGAGCGCCGCTCCCGGTGTCGATCGCGCGTCGTTGCAGGGATTAGTTCAGCGCTTGTCTCATCTACGCGGCTACCGAAACCAACTTCTAGATGCAGCGCGTCGCAGTCTGGGGGGTGGACAATACTCCAACGGCATACTTGAGCTCGGTATGGCGCTTGAGCAAGGTCTGTTCATGCGCTACCCCGGACGTTCTATCGAGCCTGGAATTGACCCTAGAAAAAGCGCTTGGTACCTAGACAGCAAGCCGCGCAATGAACCGCATTGGGGCGCGCCTTTTGTTGATCATGATGGCGGAAACATCCTTCTGCCATTGACTAGCCCAATGCGCGACGCAGGCGGAACGTTTATTGGCGCGATGTCGATGGACTTGGCGCTCGACTTCGTGGTTCACAATTTGCTACGGGGCGATTCAAGCGCGGTCGACCAACGCTTCGTATTGCTTGACGCAGAAGGCCGCTTGCTGGCGTCAAGATACTTGCCTAAGGTCACCTCGGACGATCAGAAAACTGTGATGTTGACGCCATTTGGGGATCCTGCCTTGCGCGCAGCGTTCGCTGCAGATGATGTAGGGGCGGTTTCTACGCGCGCATTCGGCACCCCTGAAATCGTCGCGTTCGATCGCATCCATCCGATGGAATGGATCTTGGTGCTGTTGAGTTCTGATCCTGATGCGACCTAGCCTCGCATCCAGATTGAGTCTTGCATGTGCATTCGGCGCGTGACGCTCATTGCCAGCGCCCCCGCAACAAGCCCATAATGCGGGCGCACTGCGATGGCCGAACGCCCGCAGTGATCGCCTAGTCGGGGCGTAGCGCAGCCTGGTAGCGCACTAGCATGGGGTGCTAGGGGTCGAGAGTTCGAATCTCTCCGTCCCGACCAATTTCAAAAGATGTTTGTCCGCCGGTGCCTTGGATTTCGTCGAGGCCACGTAGGGTGCGCCTTGGGCGCACCGATGATGGGCTTACGTGTTGTTTGGTGCGTCCGAAACCTGAGGTCTCCCCACTTTTTAAGTTCGTCGCGGATCAATGCGGGTCCAGTCGCGTATTCGGGTAGCGATGCCGCGTGCCGCCCAACCGTCGCACCCGCGAAGGCGGGTGCCCAGTAACTTACGTTGGTTGACTCCTCCACAGCGGTGCAGCATCCAGCGGCCTACATCCGTGCCATAAGCCGAAACGCTTTCAGCCCGCTGCCCTTCCTTACGGGACTTGTGTCCTGACATGACGGTCGCCTGCAGTTGAACCACAGCGAGAGTCGCTGGGCGCCCGCCTTCGCGGGCGCGACGGTTGGTAGGGTGAGAGAGAAAACCAACTCCTGCACGCGCGTCCAGCAAAGACCTAGCGTTAAATGGCTGAACAATAACGAGAAAACCCGGGGAGACCTCAGGTCCGAAACGCACCCTACGGTGACGAATCAACGAGCTTGGCCGCTATCCGCGTCCTGCGCGTCGGTGCATAAACGCTAGGCGCTCCAACAGCTGCACATCCTGCTCGTTTTTGATCAGCGCGCCATACAGCGGTGGTATGGCTTTGGCGGGATCGTGCTCGAGCAATGCGGCCGGGCTAATGTGATCGGCCAGCAGCAGCTTTAGCCAATCAATTAACTCAGACGTGCTGGGCTTCTTCTTTAAGCCGGGTACGTCGCGCACATCGAAGAAAATCTCCATCGCTCGGGTCGCCAGTGCGCCAGACATGCCAGGGTAGTGCACATCGACGATGCGTTTGAGGGTTTCGCGATCTGGGAATGCGATGTAGTGAAAGAAGCAGCGGCGCAAAAACGCGTCGGGCAGGTCTTTCTCGTTGTTGGAGGTGATGACGATGATCGGACGATGCGCGGCGCGCACGGTTTCGCCGGTCTCGTAGACGGTGAACTCCATGCGGTCGAGTTCGCGCAGCAGGTCGTTCGGAAACTCGATGTCGGCCTTGTCGATTTCATCGATCAGCAGCACCGCGCGCTTCTCAGACGTAAAGGCTGACCAAAGCGTGCCGCGGCGAATGTAGTTGCCGATGTCGGCGACGCGCGGGTCGCCGAGCTGTGAATCACGCAAGCGACTCACGGCGTCGTACTCGTACAAGCCTTGCTGAGCTTTGGTCGTGGACTTGATGTGCCAAGTCAGCAGCGGAGCGTCCAGAGCTATCGCTAACTCTTCGGCGAGCAGCGTTTTGCCGGTGCCAGGTTCGCCTTTGATCAGCAGCGGTCGCTGAAGCGTGATCGCGGCGTTGACGGCGAGCTTGAGCTCGTCGGTGGCAACATAGCTTGCCGTGCCGTCGAAGCGCTTGGTTGCTGAACTCATACGCGCACCAGCTGCTTGCCGAAATTGGCACCGCTGTAGACACGTCGAAGGGCGGTTGGAAAGTTCTCAAGCCCATCGACGATGTCGAGCTTGCTGGTAATTTTGCCGGCGGCGGTCCACTTGCCGAGATCGGCCACTGCCTCTTCGGTGCGATTGAGATAGTCGATGATGACAAAGCCTTCCATCTTCGCGCGCGCTGAAATCAGCGACAAATAGTTGGCCGGGCCGCGCGCAGCGCCTTCTACGTTGTATTGCGAAATGCCGCCGCACAGCACGATTCGAGCTTTGAGACGCAGGCGCTTCAGCACGGCGTCGAGAATGTCGCCGCCTACGTTGTCGAAATACACGTCGATGCCGTCTGGGCAGTGCTGTTTTAGCGCTTTGGAGACGTCTTCATTCTTGTAGTCGATAGCCGCATCAGCACCGAGCGTATCGGTAACGTAGGCGCACTTGTCCGCACCGCCGGCGATGCCGATCACGCGCATTCCCAGGACTTTTCCTATTTGCACGACCGTCGAGCCGACAGCGCCCGCTGCGGCTGACACAACAAGCGTTTCGCCCGCTTGCGGTTGGCCAATTTCCTTCAAACCAAAATAGGCGGTGAGGCCGGTGCCGCCAAAGATCGAAAGCGCCCATGCCGGATCGGGCAGCTGTTTGGGATTAAACGCGCGCAGCCCTTTGCCATCAGACACCAAACCATCCTGTACGCCCAGCATGCCGTTGACCCAGCTGCCGACAGCAAACTTGGGGTGCTGCGACTCCATCACTTCGCCAATGGCCGATGCGCGCATCACTTCGCCCAAACCCACTGGCGGCCAGTAGCTCTTCGCCTCGCTCATCCAGACACGCATGGCGGGGTCGATGCTGATGAAGCGCGTGGCGACGCGAATTTTTCCTTCTTCCAGTGCTGGCAGATCACCCGACTTCAGCTCGAAGTCGCTGTCTTTCGGGTCGCCTTCTGGACGGGCGGCGAGGTGAAGTGCGCGATAGGCAGTGGGCATGCGGTGGGGTCCTTGTGAAAAGTGGTGAACGAGTCTACGGGCACCAGTGCCACAGTCAGAGTGAAAAGACGTTTACACGGCTGCGGCGTGGCATGCTTGAAGCTACAGTTTAAGGGAGACCGCGTGTGGCGTACTTTTGGATCAAGAGCTTTCACCTGCTATTTGTCATTGCTTGGATGGCCTGCGTGTTCTACCTGCCGCGCATTCTGATCAACATGGTCGAGGCAGCAGGCGAGCCCGCCGTTCGTGCGCGGCTGGTGCTAATGGGGCAGCGGTTATATCGCTTTGGTCACATCATGTTTGGGCTGGCGCTGCTATTTGGCTTCACGCTGGCTATTGGCTATCGGCTGTGGGGCGGATGGCTGCACGCGAAGCTGGCCTTGATCGCCGTGCTGTTGGGATTCTTCATCGTAAGTGGGCGAATGCTGAAGCGCGCTGCGGCAGGAGGCTCACTGCCATCGACGCGATCATTGCGCTGGTTCAATGAACTGCCTGTGGTGGTGACCCTTGGCGTAATTTATCTGGCGTTGGCCAAGCCGTTCTGAGTGCATGAACGATGGCGGGTGTGCAGCGACGGCCTAGGCAAATGCGTGCTCGCATTCGCGCCGTCATCGTGACGCTCGTCGCCACTTCGATTGTTTGCAGCGCGGTCCTGCTGCTGCACACCTGGTTCTTCACTCCGCTGCGCATCGACTGGTTTTTCGCCCGCACCCAGCTTGAAGAGTGGCGTGCTGATCCCGAACGGCTAAGTCAGCGCGGTGGCTGGTTGGCGGTATGGGAGCGCGCCGGTACGCGGCTGACCGACCTGTCGCCCGCAGCTCAGAGGGCAGCTTACGCTCGGCGTCTTCGCCAGCGCGAAGCTCTTGCTGCCTTTGAATGCGCGAGCTTCGATACTGAGCGCCATG
>JBBSIY010000246.1:0-5874 GCA_038257785.1 Lysobacterales bacterium | reverse complement strand
CGGAAGTGCAACACGTCGCCCTCTTTGACGATGTATTCCTTGCCTTCTAGGCGTAAACGGCCGGCCTCCTTGGCACCCGCCTCACCGCGATAACGAATGAAATCCTCATACGAAATCGTTTCGGCGCGAATAAAGCCACGCTCAAAGTCGGTGTGGATGACGCCCGCCGCCTGCGGCGCTGTCGCGCCCGCAAACACCGTCCAGGCGCGCACTTCTTTAACGCCGGCGGTGAAGTACGTCAGCAGACCAAGCAGCCTGTAGCCCGCGCGAATGACGCGATTAAGGCCCGGCTCGTCAAGTCCCAGATCACGCAGAAACTCGTCGCGATCCGCGTCTTCTAGCTGCGCCATCTCCTCTTCAATGGCGGCACACACTGGAACGACTTCTGCACCCTCCTCCTCGGCACGAGCGCGCACGCGGTCCAGAAGCGGATTATCAACAAACCCGTCCTCCCGCACGTTGGCGATGTACATCACCGGTTTGGCGGTCAAAAGGAAAAGATCACGCAATAGCGAGAGCTGATCGGCATCAAGCCCCATTGCACGCACCGGCTTACCCTGATCAAGCTGCGCACGCACCGGAACCAGCACATCGCGACGTGCAATGGCGTCTTTGTCTCCCGCTTTCGCTGAGCGCTCAGCGCGATTCAGCGCCTTCTCGACCGACTCAAGATCAGCCAACGCGAGCTCAGTATCGATCGTTTCGATATCGGAGATCGGGTCGATTTTGCCGGCGACGTGAATGATGTCGGCATGCTCGAAGCAGCGGACGACATGCGCAATCGCGTCAGTCTCGCGGATGTTGGCAAGAAACTTGTTGCCCAGCCCTTCGCCCTTGCTTGCACCGGCAACCAAACCAGCGATGTCAACGAACTCGACCGCCGTCGCAATGGTTTTTTGCGGCTTAACAATGCCGCCCAATGCATCCAGCCGCAAATCAGGCACCGGCACCACGCCGATGTTGGGGTCGATGGTGCAAAACGGAAAGTTTGCCGCCGCAATACCGGCCTTAGTGAGGGCGTTGAAAAGAGTCGATTTGCCAACGTTCGGCAGCCCGACGATGCCGCATTTGATGCCCATGATGTTGTTCCGTATGGTTTTTGTTGCAATTGCTGGGTAGCAATTGACGATTCGCGCTTTGTCGCGTCGGATTCGCTTGGCATCAGACGTGACTCACTAGCCGAGGAGCACTGCAGTTGCGGGTATTCCGAATCCCAAATCAAGGCGCCTTCGTGTGCAGACGCTTCATCGCCTCGTTCAGGTCGCCGCGCACGATCAGCGGCAGCACCGCGAGGGAGTCGTCAATCGCGCGCACAATCGAAATCTCATCTTCTGATGAGGCACGCCCCAGCACCCACGATGTCACCCGATCTTTGTGTCCAGGGTGACCGATACCGATTCGCAAGCGGTGAAAGCGGCCGTGCCCCAGCTGAGCGAGCAGATCTCGTAGGCCATTTTGACCGCCGTGACCGCCGTCCAATTTGAGTCGTGCGGTTCCGGGTGACAAGTCGAGTTCGTCGTGCACGACTAGCAACTCTTCAGGCTCGATCTTCCAGAACCGAAGCGCCGCCAGCACTGATTGAGCGCTGCGGTTCATGAACGTCGCAGGCTTCAAAAGCCAGATCGGAGTCCGTTCAATCTCCAGTTTGACTAACGAGCCAAACAGCTTTGCGTCTGGCTGAAAACTGGCGTCGTTAGCCCTGGCAAGTGCATCCGCCCACCAGAATCCCGCATTGTGGCGCTGGCGCGCATGCTCGCTCCCGGGATTACCAAGACCAGCAATAAGCCGCAAACCCGCCATCGCCATCACCTGTAGACCTAAAGGACACGCTCGCGCCGCGGCGGCGCGAGCGTGTTGCTAAGGCCTATTTCTTGTCTGCAGCCGGGGCGGCAGCGGTAGCCGCACCTTCCTCAGCCGCTGGCTCTGCGTCGACGCGGGCATGACGGGCAATAACGACCGCCAAGTCATGCTCTTTGCCAAGCTTGAGCTCAGGAATAGTGACGCCCGCCGGCAGCACGAGTTCAGACAGGTGAATGACGTCGCCTTCGGCGAACGCCACCAAGTCAACTTCAATGTATTCCGGAAGATCGCGCGGCAAACAGGTGATCTCGACCTCGTTTAGCTCATGCGTAATCACAATGCCCGAGCTCTTGCCGGCTGGCGACGTATCCTGATTGAGGAAGTGCAGCGGTACCTTCACGCTAATCGCCTCGTTCTCCGACACGCGGAGGAAATCGAGGTGCATGATCAATGGCTTGAATGGATGACGCTGCATGTCGCGCAGCAGGACCTTCTGCACCTGACCTTCGACTTCTAGGTCAAGAATCGAGGCATAGAACCATTCGTGCTGCGACGCCAGAAACACGGTGTTGTGCAGAATCTGGATGCTCTGCGGCTCTTGATGCGCGCCATAAACGACGGCCGGCAGCTGACCGGTACGACGCAGGCGGCGGCTCGCACCCTTGCCCTGGTCCTTACGATCGGTTGCTTTGATGATGTGTTGAGTTGCCATAGCTGTGTTGCCTTTTCGCTGGTAAATACTGCCTCGCGGCAGCGGTAAGTCTCCTTCGCGACCAAAGGAGACGGAGTTTTTGTTTATCGGGATTCGAGATTCCTAAACGCGAAGAGCGGCGATACGGCGGCCTTACGCTTTTACGAATCCTGAATGACGAATCCCGACCCTAATCGACATAGAGCGAACTCACTGACTCGCCGAACGCAATTCGGCGAATCGTTTCGGCCAGCAGCTCGGCCACGCTGAGCTGGCGAATCTTGCCGCAGGCCCGCGCATCAGCCGACAGCGGGATAGTGTCAGTGACCACCAGTTCGTCGATCTGGGAGCTACCGATGTTGCTCAGCGCTGCGCCAGAAAGCACTGGGTGTGTGCAATAGGCAAGTACGCGCTCGGCACCATGATCTTTCAACGCCGCCGCGGCCGCACACAGGGTGCCAGCGGTGTCGACGATGTCGTCGACAAGCACGCAGGTTTTACCAGCCACATCACCGATGATATTCATTACCGTTGCCACATTGGCCTTGGGCCGCCGTTTGTCGATGATGGCGAGATCAGCATCGTCAAGGCGCTTGGCGACAGCACGCGCACGCACTACGCCACCCACGTCCGGACTCACCACAATCAGGTTTTCCGTACCGGTTGAACGCCAAATGTCGGCCAGCAGAATCGGCGATGCATAGACGTTGTCTACCGGCATGTCGAAAAAGCCCTGTATCTGCTCGGCATGCACGTCAACCGTCAACACGCGATCAGCGCCGACCGCCGAAAACATTTTGGCTGCCACCTTTGCGGTGATCGCAACGCGCGCCGAGCGCGGGCGACGATCTTGCCTGGCGTAGCCAAAATAGGGCACCACTGCCGTCACGCTGGCCGCTGAAGCGCGCTTTAGCGCGTCAATTAGCACCAGCAGCTCCATGAAATTTTCCGCCGTCGGTGCGCAGGTCGACTGAATGACGAATATTTCTTGACGCCTGACGTTCTCTTCAATCTCAACGTGCACTTCGCCGTCGGAAAACCTCCCGACCTGCGCCTTGCCAAGCCGAATGCCCAACTCGCGGCATACCGACAACGCCAACGGTTTATTGGCGTTACCCGAAAAAACCAGCAGTCCGTCGGTGTTCACGCCGTGCTCCGAAAACTTAAGTGTGTGGCCGCATCGTTGTGGCTGGGGCGGCAGGATTCGAACCTGCGGATGCCGGGATCAAAACCCGGTGCCTTACCACTTGGCGACGCCCCAACGATGTCTACGAATTTTTTTTGCCGTCTACCTGCTTGCCGAATGCCGCCTATGTCTGAGTACGCTTTTGCGCCAGATCGCGCTGCCGCAACGTCAACAACAGCGGCGACTCATCAACGCCTTGAACACACCATACAGACCACTCCGGCGCCATTTTGGCGCGCGCTCGCTGCGCGCCATCAGCCGTTTCAAACGCAACAAAACAGCCGCCGCCCGAGCCCGTCAACTGCGCACGCCCATGAACTGCCAAAGCGTTCATCGCTGCATCCACACGTGCCGAGCGCGCGCGCAAAACTGTTTCGAATGCATTATTCGAAGCTGAGTCGCGCAGGAAGTCCGGCATTGTGATTGGCGGGTCATTTCTTGTCAATTCAGGCGCTTGGAACAGCTCGCTCGTGGGCACATGAACGCCCGTGTCAAGCAGCAGATAGTGCCGTAGCGGCAGCGTCATCGGCGTCAATCGCTCGCCGACGCCCTCTGCCCAAGCGCTAGTCCCGGCGGTGAAAACCGGCACGTCCGCGCCCAGCTCCAGTCCAATGGCGGCCAGCGTAGGCAGGTCGAGGCCTGTTTTCCATAGCCAGTTGAGCGCCACCAAAACGCTTGCTGCGTCCGAGCTGCCGCCGCCGAACCCACCGCCTAGCGGAATCCGCTTGGTGACGGCGATGTCAGCGCCAAGCGACGTGCCCGTAAATCGTTGCAGTGCCAGCGCGGCTCGGACGCTTAAGTCGTCAGCCTCGTTTACGCCTTGCGGCCCGGCATGTCGCTCGACGCGACCGTCATCGCGCGGACGCAGACTTACTTCGTCGCCCCAATCAAGCAGCTGAAAAACGGTTTGCAGCAGGTGGTAGCCGTCCTCGCGTCGACCCACAATGTGCAGGAACAGATTGAGCTTGGCCGGCGCCGGCCAGTGGCTCCAATCGCCCTTACGCATCACGGCTCGCCGGCGGTTTGCCAGCGCTCGATCACCAGACGTACTTTGCGTTCACCTTTTTGCGCGAATATCTTCTTCGGCAAAGGTGGCGATTGATCGCGAAACCAGTCGCGATAGTCGATAACCCAATCCTGCTGAACGATCTGCGTCGGCAGACCATCGGCGGCGAATTCGATCGTTGCCTGACCCGCCGCTCGTGAGCCGCGCACCCAGGACGCGAGATTGGCAAGTGGCAATACCCAACCCACCTCACGTGCCAGCAGTTCGGCTGGATCGGTACCTTCGCGAACGCCAGCCTCCAGCCCTTCAAGTCGGGCGCTGCCCGGCTCTACGTCGAGCCGCCAAGTTTGCCGCGTGACCGGCGCCTGCACATCAAATCTATAGCGCTCAACATTTTGCTGCGTCCACAGCAGTCGACCGCTACCGCCTTCGCCACCTCCAGAAACAGCCAATCGCGCCGCGAGCGACCATTCCGCATCGTCTTTTAGCAGCGCCTCGCGAGCGATCTGCTGTTGCAGGGCCGCGTTGAAATCCTGCCGCACGATTTGGCGCGCGCAGCCAGCCAGCGCTAGAACCGCTAATGCCCCGACAAGCAGGCGAGAGGCTGATCTAGCGACCGCAAACGGATGCCCGATCACGGCAGCAGCCGCTCCATCGTCTTGCGCAGGCCAGCGTGGTCGGGATCGATCTCTTGGCCCAGCCGAAAGATGCTTTGCGCTTCTTCCTTTTGACCCGACACCCACAGCGCCTCGCCCAAATGGGCCGCTACTTCGGCGTCGCGCTGCAGTTCAAATGCGCGCTTCAGGTGGGTGACGGCCTCATCCAAGCGGCCAAGTTTGAACAGCACCCATCCCATTGAATCGATGATGGCGGGGTTGTCGGGCTTTAGCTCGAGCGCTCGCTGAATCAGGCCCAGCGCTTCATCAAATTGATCGGTGCGGTCTGCCAGCGTATAGCCAAGCGCGTTCATCACATCAGGATTGGTCGGGTCTAGCTGGTGCAGCCTGCGGAGGTCAGCAACCGCCTCGTCAACGCGCCCCACTTTTTCGTAACCGAGCGCGCGAGCGTAGAGCAGCTCCGGATCGTCTTCGAAAACCGCCAGCCCTCGCTCGTAAACAGCCAGCGCATCGGCATGACGACCGCGCCGATTGTAGAGCTCGGCCTCCAACAGATATGCATTGACCAGCGCGG
>JBBSIY010000245.1:0-5901 GCA_038257785.1 Lysobacterales bacterium | reverse complement strand
TCGCCTGCTGCACGCGCTTGATGTAGTCCAGAGCGCGATTCTCGAACGGCAGCGCGGCGCGCGGTTCACCTGAGCGCAGATGCAGCTCCGATTGCCACATCTCGCCTAGCGCCGCGCGCAGCAGCTTTCGCGTGCCAGGATCCAGCAGCGTCGCCGCCTCGGCAATGTCGTGCGCATGGCCAAATTCGGCAACGACGTCGGCGGCACTGCCAAGCGCCGCTTCGCCATCTTGGTGCTCCTCGGCATCGTGCTCTTCGTCGCCGGCATGGTGGCCCTCGTCCTCGGCTTCCTCGCCAAGAAACTGGCCGTAGCGCAATCGCAGAATTCGCTGATCCACGCCGATGGCATCTGACCGCGCCAGCAGGGTGTCGGCGTCGAGCTGCGGGCGTTCGGCGATCAGCGCTTCGGTGTCAATGATGATCTGGCGCTGGCTGCGGAAGTAGGCTGGCAGCGTCTTCTGCACAAGTCCTTCAACGCCGGTGCCGTCGCTGGATGGCTGCGCCGGCCAGCGCAGGATGAAGCTGGCGCTGCGGCTGACGTTGGCGGTTGGCTGACGCTGATCACGCACTTCAATTCGCGCGATGAGATCATCGCCTTGCGCAAATCCCAGCGATGCGAGATTGATCGAATGATCAAAGCGCTGCTTGCGCGTGTCGCCGACGCCGCGCAAGGCCAGGCGGCGCTCGCTTACCGTGACCTGCTCGCCGCTGCCCTGCGCCATTGTCAGCAACAGCTGCGCGCTGCCAAGGCCGTAGTCGTCTTCAGCGTCGAAGCTGAGCTTCCAGCGCGATGCCGCGTCCGCGAGCACGGTCAGCGTGCGCTGCGGCTCGATGACGCTGAGCGTTGGCGCCGCGTCAGCACGCACGTCGATTCGATACGGCGGATGATCCGGCAGCGACTCCGCGCCTTCGACTTCGATCCTATACAGCGCTGAGGTATCGACGACGCGCTCGCCGCGCCAGTAGCCGTCTGTTTGGCTCAGCGCGAGCGTCTCTCCGCCTATAAAAGCTAGGCGCACTGCTGTCGGTGGAATTGCAAGGGCCAACGACCAGCGCAGCCGACTGTCTTGCGCTACCTCTACGTCGAGCGACTCGCCTTCCTGCGGAGCGAGGCCGGTATACGCCGGTGCAATGATCGCGACTGTCGCCATGAGGGACTGTGGCGGCGCTGCTTCGACGACGAGAGTTGCAGACGGCGTAGGCGTTGCGGACTCTTCGATCAGCACCGCATGCCACAGCCACACGGCGGCTCCGACTAGCGCTGCGGCCAATCCGTTGCGCAACAGCTCGCTGGCCGGAATGCGCTCGCGCAGATCAATAGGCGAAGTATTGATGCGCTGCTCGACGCGAGCCCGCTGTACCTGCTGCAGCGAAGAGAGTTGGAGACTGTCGGCGAACAGCAAGTCGCTGCTGTCGTCCAAAGTGCGGTCGTGACTGTCGAGCCGTTGAATCAGCCACACACGGTCGCGCTGCCGGTAGATGGTCACGAGATGACCGGACAGCAGCAGGGCACCGATCGCCAGGGTCGCGATACCCACACTCGCTCCGCCGATATGCCACGCGCTATAGCCGCCAATCGCTAGCCAAGGCAGCCAGCGCAGCACTGCAATCAGCACGCCACGCAGGCGGACTTGCTGATGAATTCGCGCGAGTTTTGCGTGCGCGCTCATGCAGCCCTTCGCAGGCGATGACCGCTGGCGAGCAACCGTTCCAGCGCAAACAGACCCGCAATTAACCAGGCCAGCCATTGCCTTAGATCGGTGCGCGCCGCCGGCATGTCACGCGCGACTACCGATGGCTCGACCTGCGCGGCAAAGGCGCGGTCGGGCGATGGCGCTTTGCCGAAAAGCCGTTGATGCAGCTCAAGCGCAAAACTCGCGTCGTGCAGCTGCGGCACGTGGAGCGGGTTCAGCGGGGCGGCGAGCGCTATCAGCTGCCCGCGGCCAACGCGCCGCAGGCTGCCAGGCCAGTGCGAGCTATCAATACTCATGGCTTCCGCCGGCGGGTCTTCGGCAGCGGCCGTCGAAGGCGCGTGCAGCAAGCTTGCGCCTGCTTCGACCCAACGCATGGCGGCCTCAGGTGGTGCGCTTCCGAGCCAGATAATCGCGTCAATATCTTCGGTGATCGGAACGTCGTCTGGCTCGATGCTGACGTTAACCGCAAGCGCAGGCGATGTTGCCCATGCGGACACCGCCGCACGCAGCCACGGCAGTGCAGCAGCCGACGCCGCATCGAAGCGGATCGCGAGACTGTGTGGTGTTTGCGGCGCGTCGGTCTCTGGTGCGCCGGCGGCAACCGCACGCGCATCGATCTGCCATTCGACCTCGCGCGAGAGGATGATGGCTTGCGCGTCCAAGCCGCGGACTATCGACGGCACCAGCACGCGCAATCGATCGGCGGATTGCAGTTCGCTATCTAGTTGACGCAGCAGGCTGGCCGTGTCGTGTCTGTTTTGCGAAGCCGGCTGATTGATTTCTTGTAGATCAATCGCGGGAAAGCCGGGAGTCAGCCAAACGAGGCGGTCACCGCTCGTCGTGTTTGCATCGATCGCAGCTGCAGACACGCCGGGCACCACGGCTACCCAGCGCTGAGCGGCGCGCCATTCGCCGAGCAGCAGCGGCTTAGCAAGCCAAAGCGCTATCAGCGCGATCAGCAGCAGGCGCAGGATCAGCAGCAGCCATTCGATCACCCGCAGAGTGCGCTGCGGCGGATGACCGCTGCCGAGCCAGCGCAGTGCGGCAAACTGGATCGTCTGCAGACTGCGGCGGCGATCAAGATGCAGGAGCAGCGGAATCAGCAATGCAGCGAGGGCGGCCAGCGCCAACGGCAATCCGAACGCGATGCTCATCGCTCGCGCTTGCCCGTCAGCGCGACATTCAGGCTGTGCTGCAGCGGCTCATCCAGTACGTGCTCGGTATGGCAAACGCCTCCGGAGGTGAGCTGCTGACTCAAGCTGCGACGCGCGGTGGCGAAACGCTCGCGAAAGGACGCGCGCGCAGCTGGCGCGCTCGCTTCGATGCGCGCGCCGGTTTCGGGGTCAACAAACTCAAACGCGCCGCGCATCGCGAAGTCACGCTCGTCAACGCTGGTAATCGCGATGCTGCGGACGTCACGTCGCGTCGCCGCCAGCTGCAGTGCAAATGCCGCGCTGGTGGAATCGAAACCGTCGCTGAGCATTAGCACGACGGACGCCGGTTCGATGCGCTCCCACGCGGGGCGCAAGCTCGCCAGCGATGGCCATTCGCCCGAGGCGCGGCAGGCCGTCAGAGCATGCACGCATCGATCTCGATGACGCGCACCTCGACCCATCGGCACCGACATCGGCGTATTGCCACCGATCAAAACTAGACCGAAGCGATCGCCCTCGCGCAGCGCCACCTCCAGCGTCGCCGCCGCTAGGCTGCGCGCGACCGACAGCTTGTCGATGCTCGGCGCTGCCACGTCGGCCTGCGTCATCGATGCCGAGATATCGACAATGACCCAAACGGCTAAGCCAGCCTCGCTTTCGGCCTCGCGAACGAAGTAGCGATCCGAGCGCGCGAACAGCTTCCAGTCGATGTGGCGCGGCTCATCGCCCGGTTCGTAGGCGCGGTACTGAGAAAATTCCAAGCCTTGACCACGCTGGCGACTAGCGTTTTGTCCGAGCGGCCCGGCGGGCGGTGGATGCCGCGCATGAATCCGCAGGCTGCGCAGGTGAGGGCGCAGCGCGGCCGGTATCAGCGTCGCGGAGTCATCACGCATCAGGGCTAATCGATCTCGCAAAAATTGGATTGAACTTACAGCTGTGAGCCGTTCGCCCTGAGCCCGTCGAAGGGTGCGTCGACAGGCTCAGCACGAACGGGTTTCGACGATTTTGTTGTTCTTCGAATCACTCCCAATCCCAGCTCCGACGCGACACCACACGATGGCCAGATCAGTCGGCAATAAACGGAACATTTGCGAGCAGCGCTGCCACCACGTCGTATGCACTCCGCCCGTCGGCCTCCGCCGCAAAGCTGAGCAGCAGACGATGCCGGAGTACCGGCATAGCGAGTGCCTGCACATCCTCACGCGTGGCGGCGAGACGGCCGTGCAGCAGCGCGCGCGCTTTTGCGCACAGCACCAGCGACTGGCCCGCACGCGGACCTGCGCCCCAGCGCACCCATTCTTTTATCGCAGCTAGTGAACTTGTTTGCGGTCGCGAGGCGCGCACCAGGCGATTGATCCAGCTCAGCAAATCCGCACCGACGTGCACATCGCGCACCAGCGCCTGCAGCGCCAGCACATCGTCCGCGCTCATCACTGCTTCCGCCTGCTTGCCGCTACGTCCGGTGGTATGCAGGAGGATGGACTGCTCTTCGGCTTCGCTCGGGTACTCGACCAGAATGTTCAACAGAAAACGATCCAGCTGCGCCTCTGGCAGCGGATACGTGCCGGCCTGCTCCAGCGGATTTTGCGTCGCCAGCACAAAGAACGGCTTGGGCAATACGTGGGTGGTGCCGGCGTAGCTGATCGTGCCTTCCTGCATCGCCTCAAGCAGTGCGGACTGGGTCTTCGGCGGCGTCCGATTGAGCTCGTCCGCGAGCAGCAAATTGGTGAACACCGGCCCCGGTTGAAACTTGAAGTAGCGCTTGCCGGTACCGTGCTCTTCCTCAAGAATTTCGGTGCCGATAATGTCGCTCGGCATCAGGTCTGGAGTGAACTGCACGCGGCGGAAATCTAGGTGGACAGCCCGACCCAGCGCGCGGATCAGCAGCGTCTTTCCCAATCCGGGTACGCCCTCAAGCAGGGCGTGGCCACCCGCCAGCAGGGCGACCAGCAGCTGCTCGACCACGCTCTCTTGGCCAACGACTTCTGCGGCGATCGCGTTGCGCAGCGCTGCAATACGCTCAAGCCGGGCGGCGATTTGCGTTTCGTCGATGGGAGGTGCGAGTTCGGCGCTCATCGTCTTAATCTTTGATCTACGGAGAGAGGTCGGGGTGGTCTCACGCGTTCAACGCATACATCACAATGTTGACCGCGAACTTGCTGTTGTCTTCCGCCAGCCAGCGCTTGTTGCGCCAGTCGTAATCCCATTCGCATCCGTAATCCTTGTTGCTGTAAAGCACGCCGAGACGGCCGTCGATCTCGATGCCTTTGAGATAGTCGTGAACTAGATCATCGCCCCAGCCGTTCAGTTCAAAGCCGGTTGCTGGCGGCCCGTCGAACTGAAAAAAACTGCTGTACAGCGGGTGTTTCGGCGGCAGCTTGCGCAGCGCATCAGCACCGAAGATGCGCGCCATTTCTGCCTCGAACGAGCGCGCGAACAGGCCGTCAATATCGTGATTGCAGTCGTCCACCATCACAAAACCGCCGGCTCGCACATAGCGTTCAAAATTGCGCCGCTCATCCGGACTGAACTCGACCAGCTTGTGGCCGGCTAGGTAGCAGAACGGTGCGTCCAGCATGCGCGGGTCGGACAGCGGCAGCACCTGTTCCTGTGGATCGACGCGCAGCTGTGTGTACTGCAGCAGCGCGTCGAGCAGGATCGTCGGCATCCGCTGATCGACATCCCAGTCCCCCGACTCGTACATCAGCCGGGTGAACCAGAAATCGAACCGACCGTCAGTGGCCAGCGCAGAATCTTGCCTGCCGACAGCCGCCGCGGCGATGGCCGCGGCGCTGAGCTTCAGCCAGTCACGTCGTCGCATGTCTATGTGAGCGGCGAACTACACCGCATCCGACAGAGAGGTGAAGGTGAAATCGCGAATCTTCATCGCCGGCACCTTGACGATAAACGGCGACTCATCAGGCGACAGACGTACGGCTTTGCCTAAGGCTTCGACGTTGTTCAACATGATCACCGGCGATTCGTTGAAGCGGAAGTTCTTCACCGGATACTTGATCTCGCCGTTCTCGATGTAGAACGTGCCGTCGCGTGTCT
>JBBSIY010000244.1:0-5928 GCA_038257785.1 Lysobacterales bacterium | reverse complement strand
TTAAATCGACCTGCGCCCGTTTATTCAAAGCAACTTGACGTTACTGCAAGCAACTAGCTCAAACGCGTGCGCAATAGCGCCAGCAGCTTGCCAGCCTCACCGCCCGTGAGATCTTTACCGCCGGCATCGACAGCGCCAACGCGGCTGGTTTCGCCCGTCTTCGAGACGCGAACTAGAAACTCTTTGCCTTCAAAGCGGACGTTGTAGGCCGACAGCACCTGCGCCCGCTCGATAATTTCTACGCCGTCAGTGCGCTCAAGGGCGATTCCTAATCGCCGCCAAGTCGACTCTAGGCTGTCGTTGACCGGAAACGGCCCGCTCGCAACGATGGACACACCTGATGCGGCAGTGGCGGGACGCGCGGCAACAACAGGGTTGACGCTGGGTACAGCCATCGCAGGATCAACTCGCGGCGCATCGAGGTCGGGCGGAATCTCCAGCGAGCGCGTTTCAACTGAGTTCTCATAGCCGCTCTTGCCGCGAAACCAGCTGCAGCCGCTCACGCCCAGCATCACAACCGCCAGCGCGGCACAGCTCAGCACACGCATCGAATGACTTCGCATCGTTCACTTACTCCACATGGATTTGGTTGACGCGGTGCCGACTGTCGCCGTCAATGCAACAAGTCGCGCTCCAGCGCGCTGACGGCGGCTGTCAAATCTGACAACCCGCCGCGCAGTTCGGGCGGCAAGGGTAGCAGGGGCAAGCGCACCGCGTCTGCGCAAAGGCTTAACTGCGCCAATATCGCCTTCAGCGGAATGGGATTGGGGGCACAGCCGAGAAACTCGTAGAGGGCGCTTAGTGATTCATTGAGGGCGTCTGACTGCGCCAAATCTGACTGATAAACGCCACAAAGCTGAGCGAATGCACGCGGCACCACGTTGGAGGCCACCGAAATGACGCCGTCAGCTCCCGCGCGCAGAGCGCGTAACGCCGTCGGATCATCGCCACTCAGCACGGCAAAGTCTGCCGAACGCAGCGGCAGCAGAGCCGCCATTCGCTCGGCGTCAGGCACCGCTTCTTTAATTCCGACAATTCCGTTGACCTGCACCAATTCAGCGACGGTCTCCGGATACAGGTCGCCAGCCGTGCGTCCAGGCACGTTGTAGAGCACGACCGGCAAGCCGCCCTGCTCTGCCACGCTGACGTAATGGGCAATCAGTCCTTGCTGAGTCGGGCGAACGTACGGCGGGGTGACGACCAGCGCTGCGTCAACGCCGCAGGCTTTAGCGCGCCGGACGCAATCCACGGTCCGTGCCGTGCCCGATTGGCCACAGCCCGCCAAAACTGGCACACGCCCCCTGACCTGCTTGACCGCCTCGCGAAGCAGCGCCTCGAACTCGGCATCGTCCAGCATGGCAGCTTCGCCTGTGGAGCCTGCAATCACCAGACCGCTGGTTCCGCCAAGCAGCTGGCGACCAACCAACCTTCGCAGTGCTCCCAGATCGAGCTGACCATCGGCGGTAAACGGCGTCGCCAGCGCGGTGATGCTGCCGCAGAGCTGCAAAAGATGCTTCCTTGTTAGTTGGGGTCAGAGCTGGGTGCGGTCGGATGTTACTTGCGGCGTGGAATAGCGGGCAAGTATTCTGCTCATGTGGTTTACGCCACGCGGCTGCCCTGTATGCGTCGCTTTACTCGTCATGAGTGGTGTTCACCCATGTCGCCTCACGCAGCTGAACTGGAATGCTTGCCTTGACCGAGTCTTCGCAGCGCCCGAATACCAACGAAAACTACCTGCTTATCAACGCGTTTGCGACGCACCCCGACTCGCCTCTGCTGTCGGTGTCGCGCAAAATCGCTGACTCTGGCTGCAATCTTTACGACGCTCGGCTTGCCACCGTCGGTCGCGACGTCTCAGTGTTGGCGCTGGCCGTAGGCTCGTGGGACGCCGTCGCCAAGCTTGAATCGTCATTGTCTCGGCTTGAGCGTGAAGAAGGCATACGGCTTATCAGCTACCGCACCGGCGCCAAGCCGATTCAGAGCAACCTGCTGCCCTACATCGTCGAGGTTGTAGCGGCGGACAAACCCGGCATCTTGTTTCAGCTGGCGGATTTCTTTGATCGCCAAGGCATCACGATTGAGAACCTACAATCGGCCCGCTATCGCGCCATGCAGACCGGCGCTGACATGTTTTCGGCGCAAATTACGGTCGGCATCCCGTCGAATATGCACATAGCGGCTCTGCGGGACGACTTCCTCGAGTTCTGCGACCACCTGAACCTCGATGCCATCATGGATCCAATGAAGTACTGAGGACTTAGCCCGCATGCTCAGCGTTGGCGAAAAAATTCCCAATTTACCTATAGCCCGCGCCCACGCTGGCGCAGGAAGCCTCTCGGACTATGCCGGACACTGGCTGGTGCTGTACTTCTATCCGAAGGACAACACGCCGGGCTGCACGACGGAGGGCAGTGAGTTCAACGCGCTGCTGCCAAAATTCCAAGCGCTGAATGCCCACGTCCTCGGCGTATCACGCGACTCGCTAAAGTCACATCAGAATTTCTGCGCAAAATATAGCTTTAGCTTCGATTTGCTTGCCGATACCGACGAAGAAATTTGCCGCGCCTTCGATGTCATCCATGAGAAATCCATGTACGGCCGCAAGGTGATGGGAATCGTCCGCAGCACATTTCTGATTGACCCCACGGGCGTCGTGCGCCACGTGTGGAGCCCCGTAAAGGTAAAAGATCACGCAGCCGCTGTGCTGACGGAGCTGGAGACTCGCGCTAAGTGATCTGGCAGAACGTGTTTGACATTCCCCCGCCGCCTGCCGCGTGCGGGCGACTCTCTGCATTTTTCTTCAGCGGAAATGGAACCCGATGATGACTCGCAGCAAGCGCATCTATGTCCTCGACACCAACGTGCTGATGCACGACCCAACGGCCCTCTTTAAGTTCGAAGAGCACGACGTCTTTCTGCCGATGATGGTGCTCGAAGAGCTCGACGCCGCCAAAAAAGGCCATTCCGAAGCCAGCCGCAATGCACGGCAGGTTAGCCGTTTCATCAACGAGCTGATCGAAGCCGGAAACGGTGGGCCGATTGAGGATGGTCTTTCGCTACAGCGTCCGAAAGAGCTAAAGCTACGTGCGGGTCCGGGCAGCGGACGCTTACTGTTTCAAACCCAACCAGTTATGCCCGGCCAGCGCTTCGGCACGGTGCTGCCGGACAACCAGATTTTGGGTGCGATCCTCGCGCTGCGCGAGTCGCGCCCGGACGAAAATGCGGTGCTGGTATCGAAGGACATCAACCTTCGAATCAAGGCATCGATTTGTCAGGTGCCCGCAGAAGACTACGAGAACGACCGCGCGCTGGACGACTTCAGCCTGCTGTACGCCGGGGCGCGCGAGCTGCCGGC
The DNA here is from genome assembly GCA_038257785.1 of Lysobacterales bacterium. Taxonomy (GTDB): domain Bacteria; phylum Pseudomonadota; class Gammaproteobacteria; order Xanthomonadales; family Xanthomonadaceae; genus JANNWF01. The sequence continues at coordinate 2,573 of JBBSIY010000244.1, read as the reverse complement.
GGACTTTTGGGATCGGCACGAAAGCGATCTGCGCTCATGGAGCGAGCGCGGCCGCACGTTCTATGAACTTCAGCTGCGCGAAGATGAGGACTGGTTCCCCAACGAATTTTTGTACCTGCCCGGCGAAGACGAGGTTGAACTCAAAGTCCATAAGATCGACGGCGACCGTGTCGTGCTGCAAATCGTTGATGACTATCGTCACACTCAGCACGCGGTGTGGGGAATTTCGGCGCGCAATCGCGAGCAAAACTTTGCCATCAACGCATTGATGGACCCCGAGATCGACTTCGTCACCCTGCTCGGCACAGCGGGAACGGGCAAGACCCTGCTGGCTCTCGCTGCGGGCATGGCACAGACCATGGATCAGCAGCGCTACCGTGAAATCATCATGACCCGCGCCACGGTCTCCGTAGGCGAAGACATCGGCTTCTTGCCGGGTACCGAAGAAGAGAAGATGACGCCGTGGATGGGCGCACTGACCGACAATCTTGAAGTGCTGACCCACAACCAAGAGGGCGGCGCATGGGGCCGCGCGGCAACCAATGATCTGCTCGCCTCGCGCATCAAAATTCGTGCAATGAACTTCATGCGCGGCCGCACGTTTCTGAGTCGTTGGATCATCATCGACGAAGCGCAAAACATGTCGCCCAAGCAGCTCAAGACGCTGATTACGCGCGCCGGGCCCGGCACTAAAATCGTTTGCCTCGGCAATGTCGAGCAGATCGACACGCCGTATCTAACGGAAACCACTTCAGGCCTGACGTACGCCGTCGATCGCTTCAAGCACTGGGCGCATTCCGCACACATCACCCTGCGTCGTGGCGAGCGCTCACGGCTGGCAGATTTTGCTTCCGAAATGCTCTAACTACACCCGCGCCCTCCAAATGAAAAAAAATCGCGTGGCTTACTTCGCTGCGCGGTAGTCTTCGTAAGACTTCTCCTCGACATACGCCGAGCCCAGCGCGAGGTTGATCTCGCGCTTGATCGACGCGCGCTCGTCATTCTCAAAATAGACAGCACGCGCCAGACGGATGAACTCAGCATCAAATGCCTGCGCCTTTTCCTGCAGGCGAATATCGTCTTCGATCACCCACAGTCGCTCGTTGACCGCTTTCAGCGACCGCTGCAGCGACGTGATGTCGATCTGCGACGCCGCAGACGCCGCCCACGTGGCTTGCAGCGCGTCTAGCTCGCGCCGAACATTGCTGAGTTTCGCCGCATCGCTCATTCGCTCAGACTTGATCTGCAGGATCGAAATTTTATCGAGCAGTTCGCCAAACGACACTGGAACTAGAATTTCGGACATGGCAGCCTTTGGGCAATGAGTTAGGCGACTTAAAGCGCACGCCAGCCGCGAAATTGTAGCGTTTCCACAGGTGACTGAAAACGCGCTCTCTGAGAGCTGAAGCCTTCTGCACACGTTTGCGATTCGGGCTCTGGCCAACCATACGCAGCAACTGGCGAAGACGGGCCTCGCAATCGCCTGCTGCGAGGGCGCCTGCTGCGAGGGTTAGCTAGAACAACTGACCTTGACCATCGGATACGGATCGGCTGCGCCGCTTGCCGCGCGCAGAGTTGGGTAAGCCGCTCTTGCGCGACCCGTGTTTGTGCTGAATCGCATCCGCTTCGGCGTGCGCACCTCGGGTACGCCGCAGCGTATAAAGCGCGTCTTTGGCTGCGGCTATCGCCGCGCGTTCGTCGACGATGGGATTGGGATAGGCGGCGGTGCCAAATTCCGGCACCCACTGACGAATGTAGAGACCCTGCGGATCGTGGTCCCGGGCCTGCTTGGTCGGCGAGTAGATCCGCAGCGTATTGATACCGGTGGTGCCCGACTGCATCTGCATCTGGCTCCAATGGATGCCGGGCTCAAAGTCGAGAAACTGCCGCGCTAGAAACAGCCCCGGCCCACGCCAGTGCAGCCACAGGTGGTAGGCCGCAAAGCTCACCAGCATCGCGCGCATGCGAAAGTTGATCCAGCCGGTGGCGCGCAGCTGGCGCATACACGCATCGACCATCGGGAAGCCGGTGCGGCCTTCGCACCACGCCTGCAGGCGTTCGGCATCAACCGGGTTTGGATGGACGCCGTCACCCGGGCGCAGACCATCGACTGAGCGCGCCACGTTGCGCCATTCAATCGCCGGCTCGTCTTCAAGCTTTTGAATGAAATGACAGTGCCAGCGCAGCCGGCTAGCAAAGCCGCGCAGTCCATATGCCAGACCGCGATCCGACGTGGTGGCAATCCGAGCCTCAGTAGCTTGATGCACACAGCGCATTGAGATCGTGCCGAAGGCGAGGTGCGCGCTAAGCCGGCTGCAGCCATCGCGAGCAGTGATTGGACTTGAGATTGATTGGCGATAGTCGCGGCCGCGGCCGGCGAGAAAACTGTCTAGCGTGGCCCACGCGGCGCGCTCACCTGCGCGTGGCAGCGAGGCGTTTTGGGCAGGCAAGCCTAGGTCTCGCAATGTTGGCACCGCAGACGACTGCAGCCCGGCAGGTACATCGAACCCCCGAACCGGCGGCGCCTCTGCTGCATTCATGCGGCGTGCCCAACGCGCCGCCCAACCGCTGCG
>JBBSIY010000243.1:0-5938 GCA_038257785.1 Lysobacterales bacterium | reverse complement strand
TGGCCGGATGGGCAATCAGCCGCTCTAGAAACGCAATATTGCTAGCGGGCCCGACCACTTCAATCGCGGCGAGCGCGTCACGCAGCCTGACCAGCGCCTGCGCACGGTCATCGCCAAACGCGATCAGCTTGGCGATCATCGGGTCATAAAAAACGCTGACCATGTCGCCTTGATCGACGCCGGCATCGACGCGAATTCCCGGTAAATCGTTCGGTAGTTCAAGCTGCTGCAGGCGCCCGCTGCCGGGCAAGAATCCGCGTTCGGCATCCTCGGCATACAGCCGCAGCTCAATGGCGTGACCCCGAGTAATCACCTCGTCCTGGCGCAGCGGCAGCGCCTCGCCACTGGCAACGCGCAGCTGCCATTCGACGAGATCAAGCCCGGTTGTGGCCTCAGTCACCGGGTGCTCGACCTGCAGTCGCGCGTTGATCTCCATGAAAAAAAACTCGCCGTCGGCGGCGAGAATTAGTTCAACGGTGCCGGCGTTGACGTAATCGACCGCACGGCCCGCAGCGACGGCGGCTTTGCCCATCGACTCGCGTAGGTGAGGGGTCAAGGTGGGCGAGGGCGCTTCCTCCAGCACTTTTTGGTAGCGACGCTGAGCCGAACACTCACGTTCGTTGAGATGAATCAGGCTGCCGTGGCAGTCGCCAAAGATCTGGAACTCAATATGCCGAGGTGTTTCAAGATAGCGCTCAAGCAGAACGCGATCACGGCCAAACGCGCTCGCCGCCTCGCGCTGGCAGCTGGCGAGCGATTCGGCGAAATCCTTTGCCTCGCGCACCACGCGCATGCCTTTGCCGCCGCCACCGTGCGCCGCCTTGATCATCAGCGGATAGCCGACACGCTCGGCCTCGTCCATCAACCGCTTGGCGGATTGATCCTCGCCGCTATAGCCGGGAACGACCGGCACACCGTGCGCCTGCATGAGCTGTTTGGCGCCGGCTTTTGAGCCGAGCTTGCGCATCGACGTGGCGCGTGGGCCGACAAAAATAAGTCCTGCTGCTTCCACGGCTTCCGCAAAGTCTGCGTTCTCGGAAAGAAAGCCAAAGCCGGGATGTATCGCATCAGCGCCGCTGCGCTTCGCGGCATCAAGTACGGCGTCGATGCGCAGATAGGATGCTGCCGGTGGCGAGCCGCCAATGTGTTCAGCGCGGTCGGCAAGGCGAACGTGGCGCGCTTGCGCGTCGGCATCGGAATAGACCGCGATGGTCGCAATGCCCATTCGCCGACAGGTGCGAATGATGCGGCAGGCAATCTCGCCGCGATTGGCGATCAGCAGGCGGCGAATCATGCCGGCGGTCCGTTTGCGTCATTGCGGCATGCCGATAGGTTCATCGTGGCTTTGTTCATTAAATCACTGGGTTCATCGGATCAGTGGGCACATTGAGTCACTTGGTCCATTTCGGCCGACGCTTATCGAAGAAAGCGGCCAAACCCTCTTGCCCTTCTTCTGACACGCGCAAGCTGGCGATCAGGTCAGCGTTTTCCTCATCCAGCGCCCGGCGCTCTTTGGGATGCGGATGGGTGACCCGTGCCACCAGTCGCTTGGCCGCAAGTGTCGCCTTGGGTCCAGTATCGCGCAGCCGATCTACGGTTTCTTTGACCGCTGCATCTAGCTCCACAGCTGGGACACAGCGATGCAGCAGGCCAATACGCTCGGCAAATGCAGCGTCGAATAATTCCGCGGTCAAAAAAAGTCGTCGTGCCTGCCGCGCGCCAATGGCGTCGATGACATACGGCGAGATCACCGCTGGAACCAACCCAAGTCGTGTTTCTGTCAATGCGAAACGGGCATCCGTCGAGCCAATCGCGATATCGCAGCAGGCGATCAAGCCAACGCCGCCGCCATAGGCAGCGCCGTTGACGCGGGCGATGGTCGGCTTAGCCAGCTGATCGAGCACGCGCATCAGCTTGGCGAGCTGACGGGCGTCGCGACGGTTTTCCTTCTCGCTGGCTTTCGCCATGCGCTTCATCCACGTCAGATCGGCGCCGGCCGAAAATGATTTGCCGGCGCCGGTCAATACAACGACGCGAACCTTTTCGTCGGTTTCAACTTCACGCAGCGCGTCGATCAACTCGCCGATGAGCGTTTCGTCAAACGCGTTGTGAACGGCGGCGCGGTTCAAGGTGAGTGTCGCCACGCCTGCGGCGACGGTTGCAGTGACGCTGCTCATGCGATGGGAGGTCCGTAGTAGTTGTCGGTCATGGCGTATTTGCTGTCAGCGCTACATCCGAAACACGCCGAAACGCTTCGGCTCGATGGGGGCATTCAGACTGGCCGATAGCGCTAAGCCTAGGACGCGACGCGTGTCGGCTGGATCGATAATGCCGTCGTCCCATAGCCGCGCCGTGGCGTAATACGGGTTGCCCTGATCTTCGTATTGCTCGCGAATCGGCGCTTTGAAGGCCTCTTCTTCGTCCGCAGTCCATGTCTTGCCGCTGGCCTCAATACCGTCGCGTCGAACGGTTGCGAGCACGCTTGCCGCCTGCTCGCCGCCCATCACGCTTATTCGCGCGTTGGGCCACATCCACATAAAGCGCGCGCCGTACGCGCGGCCGCACATCGCGTAGTTGCCGGCGCCAAAACTGCCGCCAATGACGACGGTAAACTTGGGCACGTGCGAGCAGGCGACGGCGGTCACCATTTTCGCGCCGTCCTTCGCAATGCCGGCATTCTCATACTTGCGGCCCACCATGAAGCCAGTGATGTTCTGCAAAAATACCAGTGGAATATTGCGTTGATTGCAGAGTTCAATGAAGTGCGCGCCTTTTAGCGCGCATTCGGAAAACAGGATGCCGTTGTTGGCGATGATGCCGACCGGATATCCGTGCAAATGCGCGAAGCCACACACCAGCGTCTTGCCATAGCGGGCCTTGAACTCGTGCAGTTGCGAGCCATCCACCACGCGCGCAATGACTTCGCGTATGTCGAACGGGCGACGCGTGTCGGCGGGCACCACACCATATAGCTGCTCGACCGGATACAGCGGCTCAGAAGGCGGCTGGAGCACGAGCGGCATGGACTTTTTTCGGTTGAGATGGCTGACAATGTCGCGCGCTATTTCTAGCGCGTGGGCATCGTTCTCGGCCATGTGATCGGCCACGCCGGAGGTGCCGGTATGCACGTCTGCGCCACCCAGTGATTCAGCATCCACCACTTCACCGGTGGCGGCCTTTACTAGCGGCGGACCGCCCAAGAAAATCGTGCCCTGATTCTTGACGATGATTGATTCGTCGCTCATCGCCGGCACGTACGCGCCACCGGCGGTACACGAGCCCATCACGACCGCGATCTGCGGAATGTTTTCAGCGCTCAGCTGCGCCTGGTTGTAGAAGATGCGGCCGAAATGCTCACGGTCCGGAAATACTTCGTCCTGCAGCGGCAGAAACGCGCCGCCGGAATCGACCAGATAAATACACGGCAGGTGATTCTCGCGCGCGATCTCCTGCGCACGCAGATGCTTCTTTACCGTCATCGGAAAATAGGTGCCGCCTTTGACCGTCGCGTCATTTGCAAGCACCACACACTCAATGCCGCAAACGCGACCAATCCCCGCGATCAGCCCCGCGGCTGGCGCTTGATCGTCGTACATGCCTTCAGCCGCCAGTGGCGCGATCTCTAAAAACGGCGAGCCGGCGTCCAGCAGCGTCGTGACGCGATCTCGTGGCAAAAGCTTGCCGCGCTCAGTGTGTCGAAGCCGCGACTTCTCACCACCGCCAAGCGCAGCGCGCTGCAAACGCTGCTGCAAAGCGTCCACCAGCAGCTGCATTGAAGCTCGATTGGTTTCGAAATCAGGCGAGCGCGGATCAATTTGCGTAGCAATAACCGGCATGACGAGCCCGTCGTTGGAGACGGGTGAATTGTAGCGTGGCCGTTAGCACAGGTGCCTGACCACGACGGGCCTTTGAATCGGTGCAGTCGTCTAGGTCATTGGCTGGGTGCATGGAACCCGTCAACAAATATTGCGTCGGGATCAAACTGAAATCCCGCTACTCCGAATAGAGACGCGGCAACGATGTCTGTTTTTCCCTGCACCTGGCTGATCGACAGCATGTCCGATGGACCGACGCTGGGTCCAAGTGACGCGCTGGTATCGAGTTCTTCGCCAGTCTCGCTGACTAGCCGTAGTTTGCCACCGGCAACGAAAGCCAGATTGAGACTCTGAGGAATCCCCGCAATCGCGGTGACAGGGGTTGGTAACGTGTAGCTGCGTCGCTCGGATCGATCGTTGGGGTCAAGGTGCGCCACGCGGCCTGTCTCTCCGGCGATGACGATTTCCGTACCCAACTGCGGATGTTCGACGACGGCGAAGGAGCTCATTCCTTCGGCCCAAGGCAATGACCATGCACGCTCAAACGTGACTGCATCGAATGCGTTCAATCCGTTGGGAGTGCCTGCAATGACTAGTGCCTGCCGGCCCTTTGCTGAGGGGATAGCCGCTACCCCTGCGCCTTTCGTGTGAGGCGCTGCAAGATCCTCTGATTCCCATAGCCGCTCTCCGCTCGTTAGCGAAAGTGCGCGTATACGTGCCCCACGCGAGTCGGTTTGTACGGAGTGGGTCAGGATGAATAGTTCGGGAGTCGCGTCACCGTCTCGATCTAGCAGCGCAATGCCGCTCACATCGGAACGCCCGATGCCATGATCGGAGATCAGAGTTTCGCTCAGCAATGCGCCGGTGGAGGCACTCAGAATCTGCACACCCACGCCCATTGAATACGCGCCAACCACCACGACTTCCAGTCCAGGTGCAGCGTTGACGTCTGCCAGCCGAACAAAGCGTGCCAGGAGCGATTCCGGAAAAGGGGAGTTGAGCGGCCAACCTGTGAACGTCCATCTTGTCGCGCCAGTACGGCGATCAATCAGGCGGACGTTGTGCGAGCCAATCAGCAGATCGCTAAGCCCATCGCCGTCCGCATCGCCAGCCGTTGTGCCGTAAATTGGCCCGCCGCCGGGCGTGTCGAACAGCGTGGTGCTCGACTGTAGGTCGAAGAACTTTACTGACGAGCCGGGTAGCCGACCCGAGAGAAAGCCGTCAGCTCGGCCGTCGCCGGTAAAGTCGGCGGCACCCATCGCGGAGAGGCCATAACCTGCAGTGGAAAAGAGGTTCTGGCTCTGCTGCGATAGCGGATCGTAAGCGAGGATTTGGATCGGCCCAAAATAGTCGCTGGGATAGCCGACAAGCAGTTCGTCCCGACCATCAGCGTTGACATCAGCGGCTGCGAAGACGTGATCCCAACCAGTTGAGAACTCCCACTGCGCCGTCAGCGGACTGCCGCCAAAGCCTGTTAATCGCGGGCCAACATAGGTTGCGAACTGCTCGGTGCCGGCCAAGCCAAAGCGCCCAGTGATCAGTTGGTAGCCAAACCCACCAGGGATCACGTATTCCTGCATGCGCGTTGCGCCGTCGAATACGCCCCCGTGTGGGCCGGAAACAATAACCTCGAGAGCGACGTCTGCATCCAGCTGCGCCAAAGCCAAATCTTCGCCCGCGCTCGCCAAATTCCATTTCGTGGCGCCGTCGATGGCGTCAATGGCCGTCGTCGTGCCGCTTCGGTTGCTGAAAACGATTTCTGTGCGTCCATCGGCGTCAACATCGCCGACCGCTACACCCATGACGTCTTCGGCAATTGGAAATCGGCGCACTGTCCGCAGCGGCCATCCTTCGAGCACGAGGCAAGCAAACTCGGCTCGGGGACCGGCGAATCGCTGAAGGTCTCGGTGATAGCGATGATCGCGTTTCCGCTCGGCTTCTCCCAAAGCAGCAGACGCAGCGGTCTGCTGACGAGGAGTAGATCGTCGATGGCATTGAGCTGCAGCACTGACCACGCGCCATTGGCACCACCAATAACAGAAAGCACGCCTGGTCCATTCTCGCTTGGGCCAAAAAGCGTTGGGCGCGCGCCTGGAACATAGACAACTTGGCGGCTAAACATT